>DASRER010000038.1 GCA_035651995.1 Terriglobales bacterium
GTGGGCGTGAGCAAGCACACGCTGTACTCCTGGAAGGCGAAGTACGGCGGGATGGACGCGACGCAGGCGCAGGAGGCCAAGCAGTTGCGCGACGAGAACAACCGGCTGCGCAAGCTGGTGGCGGACCTGTCGCTGGACAAGGAAGCGTTGCAGTCGGTGATCCGAAAAAACGGCTGGAGCTCGTAGTGATGAAGGCAGCTATCGGGCAGATGAGAAACGAGTACGCCTTCACCGAGCGGCGGGCGTGTCGGCTGCTGCTGTTGGCGGCAGGGACGTTTCGTTATCAGTCGCGTCGCGACGACGAGCCACTGCGGACGCGGCTGGTGGATCTGGCGCGGGAGCGGCCGCGGTTCGGCTACCGGCGGCTGCACGTGCTGCTGCCGGGGCGCGGGGCGGGCGTGAACCACAAGCGGCTGCATCGGGTGTACCGGGAGGCGGGGCTGGCGTTGCGGCGCAAGCGGCGGAAACACTGTGTGCGCGTGGGCCGGCCGCTGGTCCAGCGTACCGCGGCCAACCAGGAGTGGGCTCTGGACTTCGTGCACGACGTGGTGGAGTGCGGACGCAAGATCCGGGTGCTGACGGTGGTGGATGCCTACACGCGCGAGTGCCTGGCGCTGGAAGTGGACACCAGCTTCGCCTCGCGGCGGGTGACGCGCGTGCTGGACCAGATCATCGGCGAACGCGGCCGGCCGCAAGTGGTGCGCTGCGACAACGGGCCGGAGCTGACCAGCCGCCACTTCCTCGCCTGGGCCATCGAGCGCGGGATCGAGCTGGTGCACATCCAGCCCGGCAAGCCGGTGCAGAACGGCCGGCTGGAAAGTTTCAACGGGAAGCTGCGGGAAGAGTGTCTGCCGGTGAGCTGGTTTCAGAACCTGTTCGACGCGCGCCGCAAGATCGCGGCCTGGCAGAAGGAGTACAACGAAGAACGCCCGCATAGCAGTCTGGGCTACAGAACACCGAAAGAGTTCGCCGCGCAAAGGGCGAGCTTCAACAGAACTGGAGTGGGGCAAGAGGACTCAAACGCCGTCCCCTTGCCCCACACCCCCATCCCCGCTCACCACGAGGATGGAGTTAACATCAACGTTCGTATTCAGGAGTGTGCGGAGTAAGGGGGCAGGTCATATCAACATTTCGTTCAGCAGTTTTGGAACGGCGGATGCGCAGATTTTTCTTACGACTGCAACACTGACCAACAGGAACGGCCCAGTTAACGGTCAGACGCGTGAAAACTTCTTTGGTGTTCCTACCAACATTGCTGATATCAGCGTCTTTACCATTGCGGACCAAGTTCAAGCATCCAGCGTCGACAAGACGCTACAGAACATCGGTTTTGCAATCGGACAAGTAGCTGCGCATGAGATTGCGGCGCACATCATGGGGGGCGGGACAATTCCGGAGTTTGATAGTCTTGACCTGCTCAAAGAAGGCTGGGACGCAAATAAGCTGCTAGATGATCGCGTCGGCATTTTTCCAGGCGATGCAAAGAGGCTGAATGGCGTATGCAAGAAGTGGCATCCGAAGAAGCCGCCGAATCGTTTGCTGCCGGTCGGTTACTTTGACCTATTGCGGTTATTTCTGATCGCAGGTGATGATGATGGTGGAATGGGCGACCACACGGGGTGGTGTCCGAACTGTCCAGTACCACCGCTACGCATTCGCGGGAAATAACGCGAGATAAGAAGACAAGAGCCAGGCTAATCAACGATGATAAAGGGCGACCATTTTCAGAAGCGGCACTGGCAGCACAGATCACGAGCTGTCGCACTGTTACTGGCGTGCTGTGTTCTGCTTGGTTATTACATCTACTCATTATCGACGAGCGAACCTCCCGTACTCCACTACCGGGCAGACTTTGAATGGGATGCGAGTCGAGGGTTCCTCGGGTTTACGTTAAGCGGCCGCCCGGAGCCGAACAATCCCGTTTGGCTCTTCTTAGTGGAACTGCAAGTTAAGCCCATTCTAACGCGATATCTTCGACAAATCGGGTGGGATCGAATAAACGGTTCAGCTCCGGTCAGCGTGCTAGCCGTTATACCGGTTGCGAAACCTCAGCAGCTTGGGGGCGATGGAGCCGCCTTGGAGGATCCCACTGTTACGCCGCTCATGAAGGCAGCGAAACGTGGAGACCGAGACGCCGTTCGCCACCTGATAACTGAAGGCGGCGTCGCCGTCGACTCAACCGACCAAAGCAGGCGAACAGCTTTGCTCTATGCTCTCTTGTACGGTTGCGCGGACATAGGCGTGGTCCGCACGCTGCTCGCCGCCGGTGCTGACCCGAACTCCAGAGACAGGTCGGGTCGGACACCGCTCTTACTGGCCGTTCGCGAATCCAATCCTGGTATCGTGCGAGTGCTACTCGAAGGAGGCGCGGATCCCAACGTCCAGGATCAACAAGGTTACACCCCTCTTGCGAACGCGCGATATTGGAGGCAGGAAGAAAACGCGCAACTCCTGCAGCAATTCGGTGCAAGATAGACTAGACGTGTCTCGCGGCGAGGCGAATTCCGGCGGGCACATCAGCAACGCGTTTTCTTAGTCAGGTTTGCAGGGCAGGGCCTTCGGCGGGAGTAGATACGTTTTTGCGTAACGTACAGGATCACGGCGATATGCACGCTGCTGGATGGGCTCGTCGGCAGTAGATAATCGCAGCGCGGCTGATTCTGATACAAGCCCTGTGGACCCCCCCCACTGACTCTCGTCTGCGGAGCCTCTGGGATTGAAACGGCAGGAGTTCAGGGAGAGAAGAGCGTGAGGAGAAGGGCTGGCGGATGCGGCGGAAAGAACCTGGGGAGCGGAGCCCCGAGGCCGAAGGCGAGGGGCGGAGCGAGAGCCTTGGGCCGAGGCGATGCAAAACGGCAACGGGGACAGACGTTTGATGCTGGGAAGCGGTAGATACCGGCAGCCGACCATTCAATGCTGCGGCGCAGCCCCGGCAGAAACGCCGGTTCAAGCAACATCAGGCCGGCGCGGAGAAACACCTAGCCCTCAACGGCCGACCTCAGCAGCCGTTTTCGCTCACGCGAAACATCCCGATGTGCTTGATTTTGATTGGTCGGGGAGAGAGGATTTGAACCTCCGACCCCCTGGTCCCGAACCAGGTGCTCTACCAGGCTGAGCCACTCCCCGACACTTGGCAGGAAAAAACGCGGGATGGCATCGCTGCGACCAGCTCGCGACTGATTCCCTCGCGGCGGGCAAACGATGACGTTTGATTATAGCAAAACTGCTTGACTGCGATGTTGTGGTACTGCGAGCGGATGTCCGCGCCTGAAAACAGGTGAGCCGGCGTCATCTCATTGTGCTCGAGTCCTGAGTTCACTCACCTGCAATCCTGACCGGGTCAGCATCCCGCAGAATGCTAGAATAAATGACCTTCTGCCCGCGAATGCGCTTCCGGTGCGGCTGCGAGGACGAGCGCATTCTGGCATTCTTCAGGGACCTGAGCCTTTGGCCGTGAGACCCAGCCAACCCGTTCCGCTCACCTACGCCGATGCCGGCGTGGACATTGAGCGCGCGCAGCGCACCAAGCAGCGCATCAAGTACCTGGCGCACAAGACGTTCACGCGGAACGTGCTCAGCGAGATTGGCGGGTTCGGCGGCATGTTCTCGCTCGACAAGAAAAAATTCCGCGATCCGGTGCTGGTTTCCAGCGTTGACGGCGTCGGCACCAAGCTGAAGCTGGCGTTCGAGCTGAACCTGCACCATACGATCGGCGGCGACCTGGTGAACCACTGCGTGAACGACATTGCCGTGCAGGGCGCGACGCCGCTCTTCTTCATGGACTACTTCGCCACCGGCAAGCTCGACCCCGAGATCGCCGAGAAGGTCGTGACCGGAATCGCTGAAGCGTGCAAGCAGAACGGCGCGGCGCTCATCGGCGGCGAAACGGCTGAGATGCCCGGCTTTTACTCGAACGGCGAGTACGACATCGCCGGATTCATTGTCGGCATAGTCGACCGCGAGCGCATCCTCACCGGCGACGCGGTGCAAGCGGGCGACATACTGGTCGGTCTGCCTTCGACCGGGCTGCACACCAATGGATATTCGCTCGCGCGCAAGCTGCTCTTTCAGGTGGCGCGTTATTCGCCGGAAACTTACGTGAACGAGCTGAGGAACAAGGTCGGCAGCGAGCTGATGCGCACGCACAAGAGCTATTGGCCGCTGCTGCGGCGGCTGCTCGAGGCCGACGCGATCTCAGCCGCGGCGCACATCACCGGCGGCGGAATTACGGAGAACCTGCCGCGCGTGCTGCCCAAAGGGACAGCGGCGCTGGTCGAACGCGGCACCTGGCCCATTCCGCCGATCTTCGAGCATCTGCAGCGCATCGGCTCGATCGAACAGGCCGAGATGTTTCGCACGTTCAACATGGGTATTGGCATGATCCTCGTTGCGCCGAGCAAGAAGTTCAAGAAGGTGCAGGCTGCGCTCGACCGGGCCGGCGAAAAGAGCTACACCATCGGCCGCGTCATCAAGGGCGAGCGCAAGGTCCACTACAGCTAGGTCATCCGGCGAGCTGATCATCCGGCGAGCTGATCATCCCTAGCAGCAGCTGTTTGCGATGGCACTTTCTGTGCCGGACATGAACTCCTCCGCGCCTCCGTGTCTCGGCGGTTAGAATCATTCCGTGAAACGTCTCGGCATTCTGATTTCCGGGCGCGGTTCGAACTTCGAGGCTATCGCCGACTCCGTTGCCGCGGGCCGCATCGCGGCTGAGATCGCGGTGGTGATCTCGAACCGCGCCGACGCCGCCGGCGTTGAAGCGGCGCGACGTCGCGGGCTGAACTCGCTGGTCATTCCATCGAAAGGACGCATTCGCGAGGAGCACGAGCGCGACGTGATTGCCGCGCTCCGGCGGCACAGCGTTGACCTGGTTTGCTTGGCGGGTTACATGCGGCTGCTCTCGCCGGTGTTCGTGAACGCGTTCCCTCAGCGCATCCTGAACATTCACCCCTCGCTGCTGCCCGCGTTTCCCGGCATGGACGCCCAGAAGCAGGCGTTGGAGTACGGCGCACAAGTGTCGGGCTGCACCGTGCACTTCGTGGACGAAAGCCTCGACGGCGGTCCGATCATCGTGCAGCGGCCCGCTCCGGTCTTGCCGGGCGACGACGAGCACACGCTCGCGGCACGCATCCTCGAGCAGGAGCACATCGCTTACACCGAAGCGATCAACATCGTGCTCCACGGCAATTACCGCATCGAGGGGCGGCGCGTGATCGCCGGTAAAGCGCCTGCACCGGCGACTCCGACGCGAGGGTGATTGCTGCTCTCGCCCTCTATAATGAAGAAAACGAAACGAAGAAATCTCATGGCTGAATTTGCTCCCGTCGAGCAGCAACTCGAATACCTGCGCAAAGGCGCGTCGGAGATCATCCGCGAAAACGAACTGCGGGAACGGCTGGAACACTCGCGCAAGAACGGCTCGCCGCTGCGCGTCTATGCCGGCTTCGACCCGACCGCGCCCGACCTGCACCTGGGCCATACTGTCCTGCTGCGGAAGATGAAGCACTTCCAGGACCTGGGGCACACGGTCATCTTCCTGATCGGCGACTTCACCGCCATGATCGGCGACCCGACCGGGCGCAACGTGACGCGTCCGCCGCTGAGCGATGCCGAGATCACCAGGAACGCGCGCACCTACCTCGAGCAGGTGTTCAAGATCCTCAGCCCGGTTAAGACCGAGATCCGGCGCAACAGCGAGTGGTTCAGCAAGTTCAGCGCCGCTGACTTCGTGCGCCTGTCGGCGAAGTACACGGTGTCGCAAATGCTCGAACGCGAAGACTTCCACCAGCGCTTCCAGGAGGAGAAACCGATTGCGCTGCACGAGCTGCTCTATCCGCTGGCGCAGGGCTACGACTCGTATGCGCTCAAGTGCGACGTGCAGCTGGGCGGGAACGACCAGAAGTTCAATCTGCTCGTGAGCCGCGAGATCCAGCGCGCGTACGGCTGCGCGGCGCCGCAGATCGTAATCACCATGCCGCTGCTCGAGGGCACCGACGGCGTGCAGAAAATGTCGAAGTCGTACGGCAACTATATCGGCATCACCGAAGCGCCGCTGGAGATGTACGGCAAGCTCATGTCCATCTCCGACGAGCTGATGTGGCGCTACTGGGAGCTGCTCACCGATACCTCCATGACCGCGATCGAAGGCATGCGCAAGCAGGCGGCGAGCGGCAAGCTGCATCCCATGAAGATCAAGAAGGGGCTGGCAGCGAAGATCGTGGCCGACTTCCACTCGGAAGACGCCGCGAAGCAGGCGTCCGAGGACTGGGAGAAGCAGTTCCAGAAGCGCGAAGTGCCCGAGAGTGTGGAGACGGTAGCGGTGAAGTACGACGACGTCGCTGCGCAGAGCACGAATGGCCATGCGATCAAGCTGGACAAACTTCTTGCCCGCGCGGGACTGGCCGAGTCAGTCAGCGACGGCCTGCGCAAGATCAAGCAGAACGCGGTGCGCGTTGACGGGCAGGTACACGCCCAGCCGGTGATGCCGGTAAAGCTGCCGAGCGAGTTCACGCTGCGCGTGGGGAAGCTGCTGCGCAAAGTCTCGATCTCGTGAACGAAATTCGCCCCCTCCTTCCCGGACGATCATTTCTTCAGTGTCCCGGCCGGCTTCTTACGAACGGCCGCCAAGCCCGTCCGCTGCTGTTCGAAATTTTCAACATTGACGTCCGATTGATGTGAGCGTGTGGGCGGGGCGGCTCACGCCCGGCTCTCTCCTTCGTCCGCACGGGCATGTTGCCGGTGATCGATTACAGGTTAGCACTGCCGTCAGGCGCTCCGGTGGGCGCGACGTAGAAAGTCCCAAATTCTGTGTGCTCTGCCACCCGCAAATCTACGGCTTCCTTCGGCTCCCCGTAGTGTCAGGGGGATGGAACATGGGGGACTTCACAGGTTGTTTCCCGGTCGTGCGAGCAGCAAGAATGTTCTTGAAGAACGCCCCAGGAGGTCGCGCCATGCTGCGTGTCGTTTCTCTTCTGCTCTGGATGGGTCTGGCGGCCTCAGCGCTCGCGCAATCGCAATCATCGCAGCAAACCGGACCCGTTCCGCCTCCACAGCCGCCTGACGTGACACAGCAGCAGCCCGCTTCGAGCGCTGCCTCGGCAGCAACTCCCCCCAGCGCGCAATCAACTCCGGCCGGCACGCAATCAGCGCCCGGCACGGCCGCGCCACAGAGCGACCAGCCGCAACATCCCGCGGTGGGAACGCAGGTCCTGCCGGGCCTTCAAAAGGGCGCAGACACCACGTCGGACGCGAACAAGACCGAGCTCCCGGAGAGCGACCGGCTCGACGCTGAGAGCCAGCGCCTGGAGGCTGACCTAGAGAAAATCGAAGCCAGGCGCCAGATGCTTGAACTGGAGCAGAAGACCGACGATCGCCTGAAAGAGTCGCGTGCGTTGCTCAACGAACTGCTGAACGGCCCGACGAAGATCCCGAACTCCATGCTCAACGGGGCAAAGTGCGTCGTCGTAATTCCCGCTGTGAAAAAGGCTGCCGTCGGCTTCGGCGGAAAGTACGGGCGCGGCGTCATGTCGTGCCGCCTGGGCGACGAATACGATGGAAACTGGAGCGCTCCCTCCATGTACGCGTTGGAAGGCGGAAACTTTGGCTTGCAGATCGGCCTCGAATCGACCGACCTGGTACTGCTGATAATGAACGGCCGCGGCGCTGATTCGCTCCTGGGCAGCAAGTCAAAACTGGGGGGCGATCTCTCGGTTGCAGCCGGGCCCTGGGGCCGGACCGCCGAGGCTTCCACCGATCTTGCCATGCGCGCCAAGATTCTGGCGTACTCGAGAGCGCACGGGATTTTTGCCGGCGTATCGCTCGATGGATCGACGTTGCGACCCGATGAGGACGCCAACACCGCTCTCTACAAGCGGGACCTTTCGGCGCGGCAAATCGTCCGCAGCGGACGGGTACCCATCCCCAGAAACGCGGCGCCCCTGATTCGGCTTCTGAGCGAATCAACCAGCGCAGCCTCAGGCTCGAGCGCGCAAGCCATCGAGCGCAAGTAAACTCTCACTGCAGTGTCCGGTTCCGAGCGCCCGCCGCTCGCCGATACCGCCGCCCTCCAACGCGCGGAAGCGCGAGCCATCTGCCATCGCCCGGCGGTTCCCTTCATTCTTGCGGAGGCGGAAGTTGCGGCGGCGGCGCTGTGCCCGGCTGCGCCGCAGCCGCCTAAAGCGGAAGAGGCGCTGCTTGCCGAGCAGCAGCAACGGATTGACGCATCGCGAGCGGCCTCAGATGCGGCCGCGGTGTCGTCAGGCGGCCGGAGCCGAACTCCACTGCAAACGGCTGCTGACGGCTCGTGACGTTTGCCGGGATTCAGAGGCTTTCGTCACGTACTTGTCTGCTGGCTTCGGCCCTTCAGTAGTCGCTTCCGAACTGCTGCTCAAGAGGATGATCGCCATTTCCGGCCGGATGCGTCGCATTGCCGAGGCCAGAGCAGCTCCGGGCATGGCGGGCATTTCGCAATCAACAATGGCGAGCGACACCGGCTCGCGGCGGACCAGTTCCAGGGCGGTCTTCACGTCACTGGTAGCGGCCACGTCGCATCGGCAGGCCATCAGCACTTCCACCAGCCCCTGCAGGAACACCAGGTCATCGTCCACGCAGAGAACCATGCTCTTGTTCGCCACGTCAGCCATAGCACGCCCCTTCTGACCGGAACTCCCTTGCTCTCCCGTGTCGCCTGCGAGAGCTGCAAGGTGACGATGACTCTGCTCCTGAATCGCGGTTTGAGAAACACGCAGTTGTCGGTAATACGCAGGCCCGAACAATTTCCCGGTCAATCTCCGGACCGCGCCGGAAGGCCGGCAGTTGCCGCTCCCGAAGTTCTCCGGGTGCTCAATGTCGGCCGGATTACCGATTGGAGAAAAGTGCGCAACAGGCTAAACATTCGATCGCGACTTAGGTCACTCACGATGCTGTTGCAATGGGCGCCGCAGACTGATTCTGACTGAGTTGCTCCTGATTGCGCCTTGAATCGCAGGGGCGCGCGCGACAAAGTTTCGCCGCCTGGAGGTCGCAGCATCCAACTTTGCGGGCCCGAACCGGGCGCTCTGCTTCCACTTCGCAGGCGGGCGCTCGTCCGGTGCTCTCGATTTCAGACGGTCCGACTGCCGTTGGCCCGCACCCGAGAGCCGGGTCTAAGGGATTCGGGCATCCGTAGTTCTTCGGGTGCGACATCCCGGAGGCGGCCGTTCTAGTATGCATAAGTCACCGCTACCGAAGGCGCCCGATGCGGATCCGAGTCGTACTGGCCGATGATCATCAGGTTCTAACCGAGGGACTCCGCGGTCTGCTCAGCCCCCGCTGCGAGGTCGTGGGAGTGGCAACCACTGGCCGAGAGCTGGTCGAGATGGTCCATGCCACCACACCCGACGTTGCCATCACCGATGTCTCGATGCCTCTGCTCAACGGCCTCGACGCCATCCGCCAGATTCAGCGCGGCAGCGGCATACGCACAAAGTTCATTCTGCTGACCATGCACGCCGATGTTTCGCTGGTAGTGGAAGCCTTTCGCGCAGGGGCCTCGGCGTACGTGTTGAAGCATTCGGCGAGCAGCGAGCTGGCGGTGGCCATTGATTCGGTCTTGCGCGGACGCGCCTACGTCAGCCCCGCGCTTCCCACCGATGTTCTGACGGTTTTGGCGGAGGCTGCCCGTCACCGCAGCTCGGAGGGCAGCAAATTGACGCGCCGCCAGCGCGAAGTTCTGCAGCTGGTGGCTGAAGGCAAGGCGATGAAGGAAGTCGCCGCGACGCTGGGAATCTCAGTGCGCACGGCGGAGTCCTACAAGTACGAAATCATGCACTCGCTCGGGCTCCACTCCAACGCGGAGCTTGTGCAGTTCGCCATTCGCATCGGCCTTATCACGGTGCAGCCGATCACGCCGGCAGCGTAAGCCCTTGCCGCTTCACCCTGGTTGCCGAACCGGCAACGATGCAAGCACTCAACGCCACCTGCTGGAGTCGATCGGCGGCGGTACGGTCACCAGCGCGAGTTTGATCGCGTGCTGAACAAGCTGCGCGTTCGTCCGCAGGCCCAGCGAACGCATCAGCGTGTACTTGTAGAACTCGACCGTGCGGGTGGAAATTCCAAGCAGCCCGCCGATTTCCTTCATCGTCTTCCCTTCGGCAACGAGCTGCAGCACCTGCCGCTGCCGGCCCGTCGGCTGCCGGCTGTTGCCATGATGGCGCCGCAACTCGTAGCGGACCGTTTCGAGGTTGATCGGCAGCGAACGGCTCAGATATTGGCGGCCGGCAGACACGGTGGAAACCGCCAAATCGAGTTCCAGCGCACTGCACTCCTTCGAAACATAGCCCGATGCTCCCGCCTTGAACGCCGCCAGAATCAGGCTCGGATCACGATGCATGCTCAACACGAGGAACTTCGCGGCGCAGCCCTCCTTGCGCAACTGGTGGATTGCGTCGAGTCCGTTCACCAGCGGCATGGAAATGTCGAGAATGATCACGTCGGGTTTCTTCTCGCGGGCCAGCTTCAGCAGTTCCTGTCCGTCAGAAGCAGCGCCCAGGACGGCACACTGGGGTGACAGCAGGCTTGTCAATCCATCGGCCACGACCGCGTGATCATCCGCGAGCAACACTTTGACGCGCATGTTCGCCTCCTTGTTTCTCGGACGAAGGGCGTGCCAAATCAAATTGCGGTCTCCTGCGGTGGCGCCCGCAGAGCGACAGTCTATCCCACTCTGAACTCTATGGCGTGCGGCTTCGCATAGGGGCTGTTGCTTCCAGGTACGTTCCCCGGTTCGGCGACGATACGACATCCAGCGTGCCGCCGACCGCCCGCATCCGATCACGCATGCTCGCCATTCCAAGATTTCCTGTTTGATCGTCCCGGAAACCAACCCCATCGTCGAGCACGCGCAGAACAATGTTGTCGGCCGACGCTTCCAGGTGCACCACGGTATTGCTCGCCTGGCTGTGCTTGCTGATGTTTTGCAGCGCTTCCTGGGCTATGCGGTAGATGCTGAGCGCCACATCCGGGTCGACGCGCAAGGGAAGGTTGATCTCGGTGAACTGCACGTTCACTCCATCTTCGCTGAACTCCTGGCAGAGGCGGCCCACCGCCGGGCCCAGCCCGATCAGTTCCACGCGGAACGGATGCAGCCCGTGCGAAAGATCGCGAGTGCGCGAAGCCAGTTCGGAAACCTGCGATTCCAGGCGCTCGAGTCGGTTCTTCAATTCCGTTCCCACATGCGGCTGCAGATTGTGCAGCTCCAGCCCGATCATGCACAGCTGCTGCAAAAGGTCGTCATGCAGTTCCTGCGCGATTCGCCTGCGTTCCTGTTCTTGCGCCGTGATCAGCTTGGCGCTCGTCTCACGCAGGCTCTCCTCCGTACGCCGGGTGCTCGCCAATAACCCGCAAAGGACCACCAGCGGAACACTGACCACGATCAGAAGCAGCTGCAGCGACGTAACGTTGGGAGCGACTGCTTCGTTGAAGGCCGGACCGGCCGCGCGGAGAACAAACGTCAGCGAAAGCGCGCAGACCAGCGTCATCGACGTGCCCAGACCGCCGATTCCGAACCGCAGCGCCGCCCACAGCAGCAACGGGAACGGCAGATAGATCAGCACATGCTCTGCAAGCGGAATCGTGGTGGACGAACCAAAGACCGTCACGGTTAAGGCCGCCAGAATCGAGAGGAGCGCCGCCGCCTCGGTGACACGCGCCAGTGACGGCCGGGTCCGCGCTGCTGCCGCTCGTGCGGTCCCCACGATGGCGGGGACGATGGTTACTTGCGCCAGCGCATTCGACAAGAATCGGCTCTGCCAGAGCGTCCAGAAGCGATGTCCCACTCCGGTTGCCAGCACCGCTCCGGTATCCACGAATGATGTGACCAGCGGCGCGATGAAAGCGCCGACCAACAGGAACTCGAGCGTGCCGCGGATACCTTCCAGCGGGGACCGGCTGAATCGCCGCACCAGGAATGCGCCGAGCAGCGCCTCGCCGGTATTGCCTGCGAACCATCCCAGCGAGGTAGCGAAGGGCACGCCGCGCGCCAACTGCATCGAAAAGTGGGCTGGAACCACGGCGGCGAGCGCCAAAGGCCACATGCGGTACGGCATCAACAGCAGCGCACCCAGCAGGATCGCATTCGGTGGCCAATAAATCGAAATCGGAGTACCCGGCGGCGTGAGCGCAAAGCCGAGCTCGGACCCCAGGTAGTATCCGACACCGACCGCTGCCGCTGCCGCAATCTGCAGGTAGACGCTGCTGCCCACCGCCAAACGATCCAGGCGTTCACGCACCCCCGTGACCGTCTTGAGCGAAATGGGTGCTTCACGTGGCCGGCTCATCTGTCCCGAACTCAACTTTCAACAGCTTCGCCTGCTGCTATTCCCGCACCTTCAACCCAACCGCCCGGTGATTCTTCGACGGCCCGCCGGGTTGAAGGTTACCGCGGTCACATGGTCGGGCCCGCCCGGTAACCACTCTGCTCTGCGCCGGTAATCTGGCGGTGACATTGGTCCTGAACTAACGTACGGCCGGTAATGCTGATTCGCGCCATCATTGCCGACGACCACGAGGAGTTTCGCCGGCGAATATATTCCGAATTGGCCCCGCAATTCGACGTCGTTGCTGTCGTCGAATCGGGCGAGGAAGCGTTGCGCGAGGTGAAGCGCCTCCGGCCCGACGTCGCTGTTCTTGACCTCAACATGGGCCCGCTAAACGGTATCGACGTGATTCGAACACTCGTGGCCGAGCAAACGCCCGTCGCCATCGTCGTGGTCAGCGCCGACGCCGATCCTCTTTCCGCCCAAGCGGCGCTCTCATCGGGCGCCGCCGCCTTCGTTGTGAAATCGCGCCTCTCCGACGATCTTAAGACCGCGATCGAGCGAGCGCTCCGCCGCGTGTCGTTCGTTTCCCCTGGCGTGCTCGATGGAGCACCCCACAGCGACCGTCGCTAAAGCCCCATCAGTATCACCCGTCCGTCCCTGGGGCCATAAGCCGTAGAAATACGGTGGCTTTGGCTGCCCGGGAAACGCCGCCTTGCAATCCGTTCCAAACTTCCCTATGCCAGCCCTCCTTCTAACACCCTTGCTACCAATTAGTTACGTCCAGCATACGACACCCGCTTGGCGCGACGGAGCGCACCTCTTCCGCGAATGCGCCATGTTACGCAACTAGGTTCTTGCCGGTGGCTGAATTCCAGGTTGTCCGAAAGCAATCAGCCTGCCAGTGTGATTACTATGATTACAACTGCTGCTGTCCCGTAGCGCCAACGCGGTACTTTCGCGGGTTGCCGATGTAGGAGGTCACACGATAGTTGTCACGTATTTTCTACCTGCTGCATGGCATTTCTGCGGAGTAACGTCCACTGACCTTTTCCGGATACAGAGGGCCTTACCACCGTGCGTAGTCTCAACACCGGCCGCTGAAGTCTCTTTCCGATCGGAGGGCCGGTGCAAAGACCTCGCATCCTTATCGCTGACGAACAAACCCTCATCGTCGAGGCGCTCAGCTCCCTGATCGCCTCTTATGCCCAGGTAGTCGGGATCGCTCAGAATGGCCGCTCGCTGCTCGAGAAGGTTGTAAGGCTGCGGCCTGATGTGGTTCTGCTCGACCTCGCCATGCCGCTACTGACCGGTAGTGACGCTGCCCAGCGCGCAAAAGAAGAAGTACCTTCGGCGAAGTTTATCGTGCTGACGGCGATCGAGGATCCGCGCATTGCCGCGTCGGCGCTGCGCACATGGGCTTCGGGATATGTGCTCAAGCGCTCGTCAGCCGCGGAGCTTCAGAGCGCGATGAGCGACGTGCTCCGCGGGCACTCCTATGTCACTCCGCGAATGGTGATCGCACTCGAGCAGCAGTTCATTCGCGATCCAAACCTCAAGCCGCACGGTCTTACCGTTCGCCAGCGCGAGGTGGTCCAACTGCTTGCTGAAGGACGGACCATGAAGGAGGCGGCGAGCATTCTTCAAATCACCCCGCGTACCATCGCGTTTCACAAGTACCGCGTCATGGAGGAGTTCAGACTGCATTCCACGTCGGACCTCGTCCGATTTGCGATTCGCGAGCACATGATCGCGGTTTCGGCGCATTCTTGAAGCGGGCGGGCGCTTCTAGGAAGAGTTCCCATGAAGCTGGACATCTCACTGCCGCTTACTCCTCGTGCGATCGCGACGCGGCTTGCAGGGCTCTACATTCTCTTGTCTGCCCTGTGGGTGTCCCTGTCCGACTGGATCCTGCACGGTCTCTATTTTTTTCGAAGCGCCGCGCATCCTGTGGACACTAGAGCTTGCCAAGGGCTTGATCTGCGTCTCGCAATGATTGACGACGTGCTCTTCAAACGGAAAGCGAGCCGAAAACCTCAGGCTGCCCTTCGCTCGTAGGCGCCCGTTTTGGTTGACTCGCGGAGGTCCGCCTCGATCCTTGACGGCAGCGCCCGGACCCAATCATCGATGTCGCTGGAGAGCGCAACTACTCCGGTGCGCAGATGCATGTTCGGCCGGCGAACCGGAAGACCCCTAAGCTCCCAACGCTGCACGGTTCGCACACCTCTCCCGAGATACTGGGCTATCTGTTTCCACCCGTTGAGCACCATCATGGGAAACCTCGCTGTGGCTGGTTCAGGACGCATGTTCCGAGTTACAGCCCTGCTGCGGGGTCCGTCAACTCGTAAAACTACGTACCCGGCGGATAACCCAAAGCTATCGAAGTCGCTGAACGTAAGGCTGGGCGTGGATCGAAACTGCCTCAACGGATCACCTCGAAACCGACCATGTCCTTGCCGTACAGGCAGTTAGGAAATGGCTGAGCGCAAACCGCGAGCAACGCGCCGGCCAGCCATCCAACGAGCGATTGCCGACCGCCCATGGTGCTGACCAGGAGCGGCAACGTGATGAATGGCCCTATCCCGGCCATCTGCACCACGTTCGCCACACATACTCCAGCGCGCGATGCGCCGTCAGCCGTGCTTCAGGTGAAGGAATGGCCTTCGCGTACGGCAATATCTGTGGGCTATTGCAGGCGGTGAACGCGCAGGCCTGGTCGCGCTACGGCAACGGCGCGCTGTCCGCGGACAGCCTCGCCGGCAAGGGACGGTACCCGCTGCGGGTGCGCACGCGATACTTGCTCAGCGCCGGCCCCTTCAGCTTCACCGTAATGGCGCGCCATCCGCGGTTCGGGTTCGGTTGCGGGTAGTAGCTGAGCGAGTAGAGATGCGCGAGGTCGTCGCGGATGGACGCGAAGGCGTCGCGCTGGTCCTTCCAGTTACGCGCGAAGTACGCCTTGCCGCCGGTGGCGGCGCTCATGCGCTCGAACACCGCGCTCGAGGCCGGATCCTGCTTGGCCTCGCGCGTGCTGATCATGTAGATGGGGATTCCTTCCGACTGCGCCAGTTCGCCCACGTCTTCCGGCGCGACCATGCTCGAGTTGTCCGGCCCGTTGGAAAACACGACGACGACCTTGCGCCCGGTGTACTGGCTCGCGTCCTTCAGGGTAAGCAGCAGCGCGTTGTACAGCGCGGCATTGTCGCCCGCCGTCGTCGAGCGCGCGCCATGCAGCACCGTGCCTCGGTCCGGCGTGAGCAGCGCATCGCGCGATAGGTCGCGGCTGTAGGAGTAGAACGCCACGCGGTCCGGGCCCTGCAGCGAGCGCACGAATTCGGCGATCGCGTCCTGCGCGAACACGAAGCCGCGATACATGTAGTTGCTCTTGTCGAAGAGGATAAAAACGCTCGCGCCTGCCATGGCGTCGCTGAGCGTGGGCGTGGTGGCGGCGGCTTGCGTGATGGCGTCGGCGCGTGAAGAGCGCGCGGTCAGCCTGGCGCCGCCTTCGCTGCGGTCAATATCGGCCACGCGGCGCGCTGCCTCGTCGCCCTCGGCGAATGTCGCGAGCGTCTGCGGAATATTGTCTTCGCTCACCGCGAAGTCCCACGGACGCAGCCCCGTCACGTAGTCGCCCTTGCTGTCGGTCACCGCCACATTCAGCTGCACCATGTCCACTTCCACGCGGATGCTGGTGCGCGGGCCTTGCGCCCGCGATGCGACCGGATCGGTCAACAGCCCCGGCGACAACAACACGAGAACGATCGCGATGCTTCTCTTGTTCATGAGTCACTCTGTCCGAACGTAAGGCCCGCGGGCCGATTACTGTTGTGCCTGTGCCGCGGCCCCCGCCGACGGCGCCGCTTCGATCTTTCCCTGCCGGAATTCCTCCCCGGTCTCGCGCATGGCGCGCATCAGCGCGGAAAAATCTTCGAAGTCGGTGGCGAAGATCTTTTCCACCATGCGCCGCGTGAGCTCCGGGACGAGCCGGTTCAGCATGACCGGCGCGTATCCCAGCTCGTCCGCCAGCCGCGCCCAGTACAGGTTGCTCGAGTCCCACGACTCAGCCATCAGCCGGCTGCCATATCCGCCGACCGCGGGAAACGGCTTGATGTTCAGCAGCGCGCGCGCGTAACTCTGCTGCAGCGCGGGATGCGGCACACCGAAATCCTCGGAAAGCCGCGCCCAGCTTGCGTCGGCCGGATACTGCCGCGCCAGCTCTTCCAGCTCTTTCCCGGCCGAAGCCCACGCGTCGCTCTGCCCCGGATAGCGCCGCCGGAATTCGGCGGCCAGGTAAAGCGTCTCGCCGGGCATCAACTCCGGCAGCGCATCCTGATTACCGGCCGCGAGCGCGCGCTCGATCTGCGCGCAGCGCTGCGGCAGCATGCGCTCGCTCAGGATGTCCACCACAGGCGCGCGAAGGCTGGCCTTCGTCACCGCCGCGCGCACCAATTCGTCTCCCGCGCGCTGATGCAGCGCGACCGCGTGCATCTCCTGCCGGCTCACCGTCCACCAGCGAGGCAGGATGGCGCTAGTCACCAGCGCCGGCACCGTCTCGTCCCAGATGAGCGCCTGCACGTTTTCCGGCACGATGAAGTCCTGCTCCACCTGCGAGAGCACGAAGGGCAGGTGTGCGAGCGATCCCACCAGGTGCGCGCCGCGCCCGGCCGTCACGCCCGAACCGAAGAGCCGGGGCGTCTTCCACGATTCCTGCAGCGTTTCCGATGCCGATCCGGAGAAATCGTGCGAACGGATGAACAGCGGATTATGGTGCAGCACCTGCGCCGCGGGCGGCTCGTAATACGCGTAGTTGAGCCCAACCAGCGTATCGCGCAGCAGCGCCGAAAGCAGGCCGCGCGCCTCCGCCAGCTCCTTCGGCGACGGGTTCCTGATGACCTTGCTCAGGTCCATCCGCGTTTGCAGCGCGGTGTGCTTGTAATCCGGCAGGCCGGGCGCGTACTCGATGCGCTCGGTGTTGCTGAAGAACGAGCGCGGGAACTCGAACTCGCGCAGCTCCGCCGCCAGCGGCAGCAGCGCGTCAGCCGAAGCTTTTCCCTGCGAAAGTTGCGCCAGGCCGTCCCCCAGCGCAAACAGCGTGTCGAGCGACACCAGCCGCTGGTCCTGCATCACGGTGTGCATGCGGACCGCCAGCTCCGAGCGCATGCGCTGGCCTTCAGGCGTGGACTGCTGCGGTCCGGCCAGCAGGGCGATAATGTTGTCCTGGTAGAGATCAGGCGCTCCAGCCGCGCGGACAACTTCCGAGAGCGCGGTGCGCGCCGCGTCAAACAACTGCGGCCCCGACTTCACTCCCTGCAGCGGCGCCATGGCGCGCTGGAAGGCGTCGTTCATGCGCGCCGGCGGAAGCTGTCCCTGCCGCGCCAGGATCTGCCACAGACCCAGCGTCGCCTGGAAGGTGCCAATCACGTCGGCGCGCAGGAATGGGTCGGAGATGTGGTCCAGGCTGTCGGCCACTGCGAAATAGCGCGCGATCGACGCGTTGTTCAGCCCGTGAAACTCGGCCAGCAGCGTGTACTGATGGCCGAAGCGCGAGTACTTGTCGGCCAGCAGGCGGACCGTGGCCGCGCTCAGGTGCTCATCGCCCGTGCGACCGCGGTCAACCTCGTTGATCGCCAGGTACGTTTGCAGTGGCCCATCGGCCGTTTCGATGCGCGAGAGCCCGAACAGTCCCTCCACCAGCTGGTCGGGCGTGCTCCAGCCCTGTGATTTCCCCGCCCATTCGCGAATCAGGCCCGAACCGCCCCGCCGCCGCAGGATCTCTTTCCACACCGCCAGGCCGCCGGGAATGCGCGGCTGCCCGTTTTCCAGTTGCAGCCGCGAGACCAGCAGAAGCAGTCCGCCATCAGGACGAAATACCGGTGTGGCCGGGCTGCGGCCTACATCTTTGCCCCGCACCCCTTCGTAGAACTTGCGGAGGCGGCGCGGATCGCAGAAGTACGCCTGGTGCTGGTCGTCCGCTCGCGAGAGCGCGTCGAAGTACGCTGCCAGCCAGCCATTGTCTTTCGCGAGCAGCCGCGGAACGAAGTCCGACGGCGCATGAACGTCGGCGCCGGCCAATTCTTTCCATTGCGTCTCCGCCGCCGCTCCGCCCGGCGCCACGACCTTTCCGCCGCGCACCGCGATGTAGCTTCCAAAGAAGTCCATCACGCCCGCAACCGGCAGCAGCTTCGAGAGTCCTGGAGACTGCCGCAAAAGTTCGCGCGTCTCCACGTCGGCCTTCGACATCCCCCAATACAACCGCGCCAGCGACGGATCGCGCAGCAGGTCGTCGAGCAGGTTGCCCTGCCCCAAACGTAATCCTGTGCGGCTCGCGGCTGCCCAGTCGTTGGACGTGAACAGCATCGGCACCGGCGTGTCAGGATACGGATAGCGGAATGGCTGACCGGTGCGCAGCGCCTCTTCCAGTTTGGCCAGAGGGAATCCGGAATCGAGCGTCACAAAGGCGCGCTCCGGGACCGACGTTTCCAGCGCGGCGTTCTTCCCGCAGCCTTCGCGCAGGCGGTAACCCAGCACGTCGAGCAGCGGCTTCACGTCCTCGCAGCGCTCCACGTCAATCGAGTTTTTCGCGCCGGCGAGCGCCCGCAGTTCGCGCGACTGGTCAACGTACCGCCGCAGCAACAGCAAAAATTCGGTGGGCTGCGATTCGCGCTCCCACCCGAGCACGACGGCGTTGCGCGCCAGCAACGGCAACACCTCGTCGGGCGTGACCTTCTGGCTGATGCCCGCCATGCGCAGGAACGAGCGCAGCGGTCCCGGAATCACGGCGACGGATGTGCTGGGCGACGGAGGCGCAGGCGCGGCGGCGGTTGCCGCGCAGGCCGACAGCAATACGGCGATCACAAGGGCGGGGAGACGACGAGGAAACGTCATGACCAAATCCTCTACGACCCAAACCGGGAGGCTCGGTCAAAGCGGGGAATGGACAATCGCCCGAAAAGCGCGGCGCCGGTCCATCCCGCCGGCACAGATCGAGCCGAAATGGCCCACTGTTCCCGCGAATACAACAGAGTGGTTCTTTTAATGCCGTCCAGTCCGATTGTCAACAGTGATGCAGTACATGTTTGGGGAGAAACGTGGCAGGGCCGGGAACGCGCCAATTCGGGTACCGGTATTCAGGACCGCAGGAGCGCCGCAGGCGCGCTATTTTGCGCTGGCGGAGCGGCGGCGCTCGAAGCGGCCGAACTGACGCCGCAATTCCACGCTGTCTTCATAGACGCGGCGGGCGCGTTGCAAAGCAGCCTCCACGTTGGGGCAAATGTTCTCCACGCCCACGTGTTCTTCGAACTCGGCTTGGTGCATCAGGCTGGCGGGCTGCTCACGCGCCCCACACAAAATCAACTCGCGGCCGGAGGCGTGCAACGCATCGGCGACCTCCTCCAGGGCCTTCAACCCTGTGGCGTCGACCGCAGTCATGTTGCGCAAGCGCAGAATCACGATCGGCGGCAGCTCGGAGAGATGATCGTGAATGACGGAAATCTTGTCCGTGGCGCCAAACAGGAATGGACCGTGAATGCGGAAGATGCGTACGTATTCCGGAATGCTCTTGTCCTGGAGAATATGCACGCGCCCTTCGTCAACGTAAGCATTGGTCACCGCGGAAACGGTGGTTGTGATGGTCACTTTGCGGATGAACAGCAGAGTGGCGAGAATCATGCCCGCTTCGACGGCGACGGTGAGATCGGCGAACACGGTGAGCAGGAACGTGACCGCCCAAACCGAAATGTCCGATGCGGTCAGCTTCACGATGTCGCGAATTTCACCCCACTCGCCCATGTTGTAGGCCACCACGACCAAAATCGCCGCCAGGACCGACATCGGAATGAAGCGCGCCAGCGGCGCGGCAAACAGCAGCATGGCCAGCAACGTAAGCGCATGCACCATGCCCGCGACCGGACTCTGTGCGCCGGAGCGGATATTGGTGGCGGTACGGGCTATGGCTCCCGTGGCGGGAAGTCCTCCGACCATCGGCGAGGCGATGTTCGCCAGGCCCTGCGCGATCAGCTCCACGTTGGGATTGTGCTTGTCGTTGCTCATCCGGTCGGAAACCACCGCCGACATGAGCGATTCAATGGCCCCGAGCATGGCGACCGTCAGGGCCGGCCCAAGCAGCGACGGCACCATGCTGAAGTGGAAGGCGGGTATCTCCACTCGCGGCAGCCCGCTGGGAATGCCGCCGAACCGCGATCCGATCGTTTCCACGTGCAGGCGCAACCCCAACGCCGCCAGCGTCCCCAGAAGCAGCGCAACGATGGTGCCGGGAACACGACGCGTGACCCTGGGAACGAGCAGGATCACCACCAGCGCAGCCACCGCCAGCAGCGCCGGCCCGAGGCCGACCGTATTCCAGGCGCGCACAATGGCCAGCATGCGCGGCCCAAATTCGCTGGGAACTTGTTCGATGTGGAGTCCGAAGAAATCCTTGATTTGCGTGCTGGCAATCAGCACCGCGATTCCGTTGGTGAAGCCGATCACCACCGGCCGGGGAATGAACTTGACGGCGGATCCAAAGCCGGTGGCGCCCATCAGCACCAAAATGACGCCCGCCATGAAGGTGCAGATGAACAGCCCGCCCACGCCGTGTTTGGCCACAATGCCGGCGACGATCACCACGAACGCGCCGGTCGGGCCGCCAATCTGTGTCTTGGAGCCGCCCAGCGCCGAAATGATGAACCCGGCAACAATGGCGCAGTAGATGCCCGATTGCGGCGGCACGCCGGAGGAGATGGCGAAAGCCATGGCCAGCGGCAGCGCCACCAGGCCAACGGTGACCCCGGCGATCAGATCGGAAACAAACCTGTGCCGGTTGTATTGGCGAAGGACAAGGAACGACTTCGGCAGCCAGGCCTCGGCCAGGCGCCACGACTTTTGCGGCAGGTCTTTGTCCACGTCAGTCCGTATGGAAAGGAATCGGCTAGTGTAAGTGTGTCACCGATGGCGGTAAAAAATCCATTCCATTCGTTCGGGCGAAGACACGAAGGGCCGCGCCCGGCGTCACACACCGGCACGGCCCCGATCATTTCTACGAAGTGCCCAGCTTCTTGCGCGCCACCGGCCGCGCAAACGCGTTGGTTGGGTTGTGGCTGTTCACGGTCATGATCTGCTGGTAAAGCTCCTTCGCCTTGGCCGCGTCGCCCGTCTTTTCGTACGACTGCGCCAGCAGCAGCATGATGAACGGATCGCGCTGGTCGGCCTTCTGGAGTTCGCCGATCGCCGTCTTGTAGTCCCCGGTGTGATAGGCGACATAACCGGTCAGATACGGCCAGAAACGCGTCTGGTCCGTGTTGCCTCCGCGCGTGATCGTTCCCTTGTCCATGATCGCCTTGGCGGCGGCCACGTGTCTCCCGGCTTCGGCGCGATTTCCGCGGCGCGCCGCGATCCGCGCTTGCGCGTTCTCCCAGCGGAAGTCCCAAAGATCGCGCTCTTCCGGTTTCAGGTCGGCTTTGCGCAGCGCGGTTTCGTGGCCCATCTGGTACCACTTCTGCGCGTTATCCAGATCGCCGGCCTCGATGAAAAGCCGCGCCTGCTCGTTGGCGATTTCGGCGGCCGTGGGGAAGTCCGATTTGGCAACCGCCTCGTCGTACAGCGGGCGCTCGTACTTTGCGGCCTCGCCGGCCTTGCCCTCAAAGGCATACGACATGGCCAGCGTCCGCATCGCGCTGTTCTTCTGCTCCGGCTTGGCGGCCTCGAGCGCGCGATTCAGGTGATAACGCGCCTCGGCATACTGCCCCTTCAGGTCGAGCGCCACGCCGGCACCAAGGTGCGCCTCAAACAGATCGGGCGAAGCCTTGAGCGCCTGCTGGTAAAGCGCCAGCGCCTCGTCCTGCTTGCCCTGGCTATTCAGCTGGCGGCCTTGTTTAACCATTTCCATGGCCGCATCGGCAGGCGTGGGAACCGCGGGCGCCTGCGCCTGCCCCGCGATGGCGCCCACGAACAGGCACAGGGCGAACGACAACAGAACTGCGAATGTTGAACTCTTCATGACCGCAGAATTATGGCACAGACAATACCGCGCGCACACTGCAACCGGCTTTGTCCTCAGCTCACGCTTGCTTGCCCGAGGCGACCGCCAGGTTGTTCTGCACCGCGAAGATTCCCGGCACGCTGTTGGCCTGCATGCCGGCCAGCGTCTTATCGCCTTCGCTGTTGACCGTGCCCTCCAGCGAAACGCGCCCGTTCTTCACGATGATGCGAATCGGCTTGATGGACAACAGCGCGTACTTCTCCAGCGCCGGGTATCCGTAGATGGCGCGATAGAGCTGCAGGCGCAGGCGATCGTCGTTGGGCGACGGCGGCAGCACCTCGATGTTGTTGATCACCTTCTCCACGCCTTCAATCTTCTTCACCGCGTTTTCGGTGTCGGTTTTGAGTGTGGGCCGCGTGACCGCGCCGGTCAGCGTCACCGTGTTGCCGTCAACCTTGTATCCGATCGCATCGAAAACGTCGTAGTACGGCAGCATCAGGACTTCGTGCATGACCTCGCGCTTGATGCGCTCCACGTCACGCGCGGAAGCCTGCCGATGTGCGGCAGCCGTCACCGCGACCGATAGACAAAACAGGCCAAGGAAAATGGTGCGAAGTCGTTTCATTGCATCTCTCCCTTTCAACGCCACGCGCGTTGGCGGTACAAAGACCTTCATTTTTTCTTCTTGTTGCCGAGGAGACCGTGGATCAAATCGCCAACGGAGTTTTGCTGGTTAGGACTCCGGTTGCTGGTTTGCCCGCTCTGCGTGCCCCCGCTGCCCAGCGGTTGCAGCAGGCCGCCGCCCTTCACCATGCCGGCGACATCGGGAACGAAGATCGGCCGGGCCGTGGTTCCCTGAATGCGAAACGGCAGCGTATTGCTTCCCTTGCCCGCCAGGCCGGCCAGGTTTGCCAGCCCGCCGGCAACGCTGCCCGCCGCCGTGTTGAGCTTGGCCACCATGCGGAAGTCGAGCGTGTTGTTGCTGGCAATCACGCCCGAGCCGGTCACGGCGCCAAGCTCGGGAATCACGATGTTCAGGTTCTGCGCCTGCGTGCCGCCCGGGCTGATCTGCAAGTCCGAACTCATCATCTGGATCGTCGTGTCCGCCGTCTTCTGAATGCCGGCGAGCGCCGCCACCAGCGCCAGCTCCTTCGCCATGCTGAAGTTCGTCACCTTCGTGTTGGCGATTTGCACCGCGCCCGAGGTCAGCATCCGATCCACGGCGCCATCGAATCTCAGATTGGCGGTCGCCGTGCCGCCCTGCAACGACGCACCCGAGGGCAGCGTGACCCCGAACGCCGGCAACACTCCCACCAGGTCCGGCACGGGCAGGTCTTGCCCTGTCATCACCATGTGGACAACCGCAGGTTCATTGCGCAAGTCGTAGTTTCCCGTCAGGTGAGAGATGCTCTTTCCGATATGTATGTTGCCCCTGGAAAGCGTCCCGGTGGAGCGCTGCAGGTTGTGCGTAGCGGCGTAATCAATCGTGATGGGCGCCGAAGCCGGTGAACCCGCCTTGGTGAGCCGCAGTCTCTGCGCCCTGATCGTGCCCTCGGACCGGGCAGTGCCGTCGCTGGAAGCGAGCGTTCCTGTGTAGTCCATCACGCCCGAGACGGCCGATTCCGGCCCCAGCAGGCCGGTCGAGCCGAGGTCGAGCGAGGAGATCTTGATTTCGGCGTTCAGTGGCGTCAGCGCGCTATCGGTGGCGTTCACCGGACCGGCATGCCCTTCGATCGTCGCCTTCCCGCCTCCCGGAGTGGTGAGGCTCATGCTGAAGGGAAACTGCGAGTCGGGGCCGATGTTGCTTGCCTTCACATTGACGTTCGTATAGGCGCTCAACTTGCCGCCTGCCCGGCCAACCGACACGCGTCCATCCTCCACCTTGAGCGATGAAATTCGCGCCGAGCCCGGCGCCGCGCTGCCTCCGCCTTTTTTCGCGTTGCTGCCGAGGGTAGAAAAATTCCAGCGTCCGTCGCCCGCTTGCAGCAGCGTGACCTCAGGGTTCACCAGCGTGAGCGAGCTGATGTTGGCTTCGCGGCGCGTGATGAGCGGCCACAGCTCGACGCCCACATTGACCTGCCTCGCCCGAACGAACGGGCCGCGGCTGAAGGCGGGATCGTCGGCGATCGTGATATCGCTGGCGCTCAGGCCGCCCGAAAGCAGGGAAAGGCTCAGGCTGCCCACGTGCACGCTGCGGCCCAGCGCCGATTGCAGGCGTGACTCAACCTGCGGCCGCACTACGTTTGCGTCGAAGAAAAACGAAATGCAAGCGACTGCTGTGAGCGCTGCAAGCAGCACCACGCCAACGATGATCAGGCTGCGTTTCACCGCGTCCCTCCCCCCGGTCGGAGCGCCGTCTGCGATCAGCCGGCCAGCGGCGGATCAGCGCCCTCGGACGCGCACTTCGAATTCGGCGCGGCAGCCGCGGTCCACCCAGATGCCGTCGTTGCGCCAGCCCCAGCTCTGCGTCTCCGTACAGGGCGACCCGCTGATCTGCCGCACCAGGCGCGCGCTGCGGACGTTCGCGATCGGGCAGAAGCGGTAGTCCTCGTCGTCGGACTCGCACTTGATGTTGGCCGTCTGCTGGTTGCGCCCAAAACCGCCCCCGCCCTGGCCGGCATTGAGGATTCCGCTGCCGGTGTACACGGTGAATTCGGCGCGGCAGCCGCGATCAACCCACACCTCGCGCTCGCTCCAGCCGAAGCTGCGATTCAGCGTGCACGGCGAGCCGCTGATCTGGCGATAGACCTCGACGCTCGACACGCGATCGTTCACCGGACACGACCGGCGATGCTCGTCGTTCGACTCGCACTTGATCAGCGTGCGGTTGTGGCCCCACACGCCGCCCAGGACCGGTACGCGGAACCCGGTCTCGTACGGATACACCGTGAACACGGCGCGGCAGCCGCGGTCCACCCAGATGCCGCTGCTGCTGAATCCCCAGCTCCGGTTGAACGTGCAGGGCGACCCGCTCATCTGCCGCTGCAATTCCACGCGAGCCACGGCGCCCTGCGTCGGGCAGGTGCGGTAGTGCTCGTCATTGGACTCACACGTCACCGGGTAGGAGTTGGCGCTCGGCTGGCGTCCGAACTGCGCCGAAGCGGCGCGCGATACAAGCACAACGACGCCCAGCAGCGTCAATGCAAAGACCGCCATCCGGAGTTTCATGCACGCCCTCCTGCTTTTTCTGAGGTCACGCAACCCAGGCCCAGGAAAGCCGCGGCATTGCCGAAGCACACGTCTTCGATCAGCCGGCCGGCCAGAGATTCGTCTGCCGGCAGGAGCCCGGCTTCGATGTCGGCGCCCAGCATGTTGCACAGCACGCGGCGGAAATACTCGTGCCGCGGGTATGACAGGAACGAGCGCGAATCGGTCACCATGCCGATGAAGCGCGAGAGCAGCCCGGTGTTGGAGAGCGCGTTGATCTGCCACTCAATCGCTTCCTTCTGATCGAGGAACCACCATCCACTGCCGAACTGGATCTTGCCGGCGGTGCTGCCGTCCGAGAAGCTGCCCGCGATGGTCGCGAACAGGTAGTTGTCGCGCGGGTTCAGGTTGTAGATCACCATCTTGGGCAGCGCGTTTTCCTGGTCGAGCCGGTCCAGGTAACTGACCAGCGCCTCCCCCTGCGGCCAGTCGCCCACGCAATCATAGCCCGCGTCGCGTCCCACCTGCTGGCGCATGCGCGAATTGGCGTTGCGCCGCGCCCCCAGGTGCATCTGCTTGGTCCAGCCTTTTTCGGCGTCGAGCCGCCCGAAGTACAGCATCATGAAGCCGGCAAAGCGGCTGCGCTCCTCCGGCGTCACCGCGCGGCCCGAACGGGCAGTATCGAAGATCGCCGCCGCTTCCCGCTCGCTGCACAGGTCGGCGTAGCAATGGTCCAGGCCGTGGTCCGAGAGCCGGCAACCGAGCGCATGGAATTCGTCGTGACGCTTGCGAATCGAGGTGAGCAGGTCAGCGAGCTTGCGGATCTCCACGTTGGCGGTCGCGCCGATCTTGTCGATCCAGAAATTCCAGTCCACCGGCAGGTGAACATTCAGCACCGCATCCGGACGAAAGGTCGGATACACTCGCGTCGCCAGGTTCGACGCGGCAATCCGCTGGTGGTGCTCCAGGCTGTCGGCCGGATCGTCGGTCGTGCACACGGCGCGCACGCTGAACTTCGCCAGGATGCCGTGCGCGGTAAGTCCATCGGAGGCTAGCTGCTCGTTGGCGCGCTTCCAAATCGACGGCGCGGTTTTCTCGTCGAGAAGATCGTCAATGCCGAAGTAGCGCTTCAGCTCCAGGTGCGTCCAGTGATAGAGCGGGTTGCGCAGCGTGCGCGGCACCACCCGCGCCCAGGCCAGGAACTTCTCGTAGTCGCCGGCATCGCCGGTGCAGTACTTCTCGGCGACGCCGTCGGCCCGCATCGCGCGCCACTTGTAGTGGTCGCCCTCCAGCCACGCTTCAAACAGGTTCTTGAAGCGCCGGTTCTCGGCGATCTCGCGCGCCGGAAGATGGCAGTGGTAGTCGAGGATCGGCTGGCCGGCGGCGTACTCCTCATAGAGCCGCTTCGCAGCATGGTTCTGAAGCAGGAAATCGTCGTGTATGAAGTTCATGAGTTGCGCAATGCGTTGTCGACTGCACTCAAGGTTTCGCCGGCAACCGCCGGCGGCACAGCCGCCCTACTGCGCTACTCCCCGTAGGGCACCCAGATGTTCTTGACCTGTGTGGCGTGATGCAAAAACCAGCGGCCCTCCGCCTGGCGCGCGTCAAACCAGTCGATGGAGCGGCCTTCGTTCGTCCACACCTGCTTCAGGTTCCCGGTCGAGAGCGACTTCGCCGCCTCCGCCGCGGCGGCATCGGCAAACGACCAGATGGCGTCCACGTCATCGTGCTCAGCCAGCACCTTCATGAGTTCCATCGCGCGCCCGGTCACAATGTTGACCACGCCGCCCGGCAGGTCGCTCGTGTCGAGCACCTGGTAGAGGTCGCCGACAATGAGCGGATAAAGCTCGGAAGGAATCGCGACCACCGTGTTCCCTGCCGCGATCGCCGGCATGACAACCGATACGAATCCCAGCAACGGCGCTTCCCGCGGACAAACGATGCCCACCGTCCCGATCGGCTCGTTCATCGCCAGCGCGACGTTGCGGAACGGCGGGTTGTGCACCGCGCCGTCGTACTTGTCCGCCCACGCCGCATACGAGAAGATGCGCTCGATGCTCGCCTGCACCTCGGCCGCCGCCTGCTGCTCGCCGACCACGCGCGACAGCCCCGCGGCCGCCTGCGTGCCGCGCTGGGAAAGATTTTCCGCGATGTAGAACAGCACCTGCGCGCGATTATGCGCCGTGGCCTTGCCCCAGCCTTCTGCTTTGTGTGCGGCCTCCACGGCATTGCGAATGTCTTTGCGGTTCCCCAGCGGGATTTCGCCGAGCAGCGCGCCATCGGCGGCGTGCACCGGCAGGCTGTATCCGGAATCGGGACGCGCCTGCTTCCCGCCGATGTAGAGCTTTACCGTGCGGTCAATCGCGGGCATGCCGGAATCGCCGTCGTCGTTTTCGTCGGCGCCGACCGACGCCGTCGCCGCGCGAAGCTGCGGCGCGCTCTTGAACCATGCCGGCTCCAGATACTCCAGCAGGCCCTCGCGTCCGCCTTCGCGTCCGTAGCCGCTCTCGCGATATCCGCCAAAGCCGCAGGCCGCGTCGAACAGGTTCGTGCTGTTCACCCAAACCACGCCCGCCTTCAGTTGCGCCGCCACGTGCAGCGCCACGTTGATGCTCTCGCTCCACACGCTCGCCGCCAGGCCATACGTCGTGTTGTTGGCTAGTTCAACGGCCTCGCGCGGCGTGCGGAAGCTCATCGCCGCCAGCACCGGTCCGAAGATCTCCTCCTGCGCCACGGTCGAGGCCGGATGCACATTAATAAGGAGCGTGGGCGGGAAATAGAGACCGCGCGCCGGCACCGGCGTCGAGGGCTGCCAGCAACTCGCGCCCTCCGAAACACCCTGCTCCACCAGCCGCTTGATGCGCTCCAGTTGCACCGGCGCAACGATGGCGCCGATGTCGATCGCCTTGTCGAGCGGCGGCCCCATGCGCAGCGACTCCATGCGCTCGCGAATTTTCCCGATCAGCGGCTCGGCGATGCTCTCCTGCATCAGCAGCCGCGACCCGGCGCAGCAGACCTGCCCCTGGTTGAACCAGATTCCGTCCACCAGGCCTTCCACGGCGCTGTCCAGGTCGGCGTCCTCGAAAATGATGAACGGCGACTTGCCGCCGAGTTCGAGCGAAATCTTCTTGTGGCTCGCGGCGGTCGCTTTGCGGATGATGCGCCCGACCTCGGTCGAACCGGTAAAAGCGATCTTGTCCACGTCGTCGTGCTTCACTAGCGCTTCGCCCGTGCGCCCGTCGCCGGTCACGATGTTGACCACGCCCGGCGGCAGCCCGGCTTCGGCGCACAACTCGGCGAACGCCAGCGCGCTCAGCGGGGTGAATTCGGCGGGCTTCAGGACAACGGTGTTGCCCGTCGCCAGCGCCGGCGCGATCTTCCACGCCAGCATCAGCAGCGGGAAATTCCACGGGATCACCTGCCCCACGACGCCGCAGGCGGTATAGCCGGGAAATTCCTGCTCGAGCAGTTGCGCCCATCCGGCGTGGTGGTAGAAGTGCCGCGCGACCAGCGGAATATCAATGTCACGGCTCTCGCGGATGGGCTTGCCGTTGTCCATCGTCTCGATCACGGCCAGCCGCCGCGAGTGCTTCTGCACCTGTCGTGCAAGCGCGTACAGATAGCGCGCGCGCGCATGTGGCGTGAGCGCCTGCCACGCCGGCAACGCTTTCCGCGCCGCTTCAACGGCGGCGTTCACATCAGCAAGCGAGCCCTGCGCCACCTGCGCGAGCCGCTCGCCGGTGGAAGGATCGTTGCTATCGAAGTATTCGCCGGCCGAGGGCGCAAGCCACGCGCCGTTCACGAAGTGACCGAAACGGCGCTTGTGGCCGTCCAGCCACGCTAGCGCCTCTTTTGGATCTTCCGGCGCGGGGCCGTATTCCATGCTGACGAATTTTTCGACGATGCTCATGGGCCCTTTTTGTTCAGCTTGCCGTATTAAGCAATCGGATGACGGTGCTCGGCCGAGTATCGGCCGGTGGCGAAGTATTCCAGCTGCCGCTCGATGTCGGCCAGCATGCCGCTGGCGCCGAAGCGGAACAGGCTCGCCTGCATCCACGGCACGCCCAGCTCTTCGCGCATCAGCGACAGCCACTCCAGCGACTGCTTCGCCGTCCGGATGCCGCCCGCCGGCTTGAAACCCACCGCCATGCCGGTTTGGTGCGCGTACTCGCGGATGGCGCGCGTCATCACCAGCCCGGCGGGAAGCGTGGCGTTGGTCGCCTCTTTTCCGGTCGACGTCTTGATGAAGTCGGCGCCGGCCATCATCGCCACGTAGCTGGCTCTGGCAACGTTGCGCAGCGTCAGCAGGTCGCCCGTCCCGAGAATCACTTTCAGGTGCGCGCGTCCGCAGGCTTCCTTGAAGGTCGCGACTTCGTCGTACAGCGCCTGCCACTGCCCGCCGAACACGTGCGCGCGCGTGATGACCACGTCAATCTCGTGCGCGCCCGCTTCGACCGAGCGGCGAATCTCCGCCACGCGCTCCGCCAGCGGCGAGAGTCCCGCCGGAAAACCGGTGGAGACCGCCGCTACGTGAATGCCGCTGCCTTCCAGCGCCTGCAGCGCCGTCTCGATGAACGTGTGATACACGCACACCGCCGCGACCTTGATTCCCAGTTCTTCCACGCCCAGCTTCTGCGCCAGCGGCTGCTGGATCGGCTGCCGCGCCTTGGCGCACAGCCGCCGGACACGCTCATGCGTGTCGTCGCCCGAAAGCGTGGTCAGGTCCATGCACGAGATGGCGCGCAGCAGCCACGCCGCCTGCCATTCCTTCTTCACCGTGCGACGCGCCACCAGCGACTGCGCGCGGCGCTCCACCGCGCTGGTGTTCACCCGAACCTCTTCCACCCAGTCAATGTTCAGCGGAATGCCGCGGTTGGCGACCAGATCGCGGCCGCCGAGGGTGGCAATCGCCTGCTCAGTCGAGTTCAGGGCTTCGCTGGCGCGAACCGTCACAGCCGCCACACTGTCCTTCTTGACCAACTTCACGGCCATACTCAGCTCCCGTGGCGCCGCACTGAACCGTTTCAAAGCGTAATGCTTCGTCTCAGGCGTTTGAGAGCTGCCATTGTATCCAATATTCCCGGGGAGCCAGCGCAATCTGCGCCGCCTGAGAGGGGCCGCCGCCGAGCGGCGGCTCGCCAATCCTGGTGCCCTTGCGAAGGAGATTCGCAAAAGTCTCTCGTCGATGCAATTTCTTGCGCTGCAGCGAGTTACCAGCGGCGGCTACAGCAGATGGCGAAACCCTTCCGAATTGAAAAACCGCTCGGGGGTCGTGACCTCAACGATCTTGCCCGCCGACATAGCAATCAGCGTGTGGCCCAGCGCCATGGCCTCATCGTAGGAGTGTGTGACGTACAGCGTGGGGACGCTCTGCACCTCCGGGCGTCGCTTCAGATCGCCCACGATCGCCGTTCGTGTCGCCAGGTCCAGCGCCGACAACGGCTCGTCAAGCAGCACCAGTTGCGGACGCGGTGCCAGGGTGCGCGCCAGCGCCACCCGCTGCTTTTCGCCGCCGGAGAGGCCATCGGCCCTCCGCCGCGCGACTCCTGCCGCGTCAAACGCCTCCAGCATCTCGTGCGCTCGTCTCCCCTGCTCGCTCGCCGGCTTGGCGAAAAGCCCGAAGCGCACGTTCTGCGTCGCCGTCATGTGCGGGAACAGCGCCAGCTCCTGGAAGACGTAGCCCACGCGCCGCGCGCGCGAAGGAACGTCAACGGCCGCGCCGGAATCGTAGAGCTGCTCGTCGCCCATCGCTACCCGGCCTTCATCCGGCGTCAGCAGACCGGCAATGCAGTTCAGCAGTGTAGTTTTCCCGCATCCCGAGGGACCGAAGAGGATGGTCACGCCCGGCCCGGCGTGAAATGCAACCTCGAGCGTGAATTCGGCCGAGAGCCGCTTGCGCAAACGGACGTCGAGCGCCGGGGCCGCGTTGGCCGGCGGCCTCACCGGCCCGCCTGCGGACGCCACAGGCTCCAGCTGGCGCGCGCCGCTCCATACACCGCGGCCAATACCGCGAACGAAAACACCAGCAGCGCGAGCGACGTGCGCCCCGCGGCGGCGTAGTTCAGTGTTTGCGCTTCGTCATAAATCGCGATGGAGACGGTTTGCGTCACGCCGGGAATGTTGCCGCCCACCATCAGCACCACGCCGAACTCGCCCAGCGTGTGCGCGAACGCCAGCACCAGGCTGGTGATCAGGCCGGCGCGCGAAAGCGGCAGCGTCACGGTCAGGAACGTGCGCAGCCGCGAACTGCCCAGCATCTCCGACGCCTGCAGATATCGCTTGTCTACCAATCGAAACGACGCCACCAGCGGCTGCACGCCAAACGGCAGACTGTAGAGCACCGATGCGACCACCAGCCCCGCGAACGTAAACGGCAGCGGGCTGCCGAACAGGCCTGCATAGGCGCGTCCCAGCGGGCTGCGTGCGCCCAGCCCCGCCAGCACATAGAAACCGAGCACGGTCGGCGGCAGCACCAGCGGCAGCGCGACCACCGCTTCCACCAAAAACATCCACCGGCGGCGCGAAAATGCGATCCACCACGCCAGCGGCAGCGCGAGCACGAACAGGACCGCCGTCGTCGTAAGCGCCAGGCGCAGGCTGAGGAAGATCGCCGGCCAGTTCATTTTGCCGGCCTCGCTGGCGGCGCCGTTGTGGAGCTTGTGTCGGATGTTTGCAAGCCGTACTGCGACATCAGCTCCCGAATCTCCGGCGTCTGCAGCAAACCAATCAGCGATCGCGCCGCTTCCTTCTGCCGCGAGCCCTTCAGAATGACCGCGGCCTGCTCGATCGGCGGGTGCAGTTCCTGCGGAACAAGTGCGTAGCTTCCCTTCTGCTTCATCGCCGGCGCAAGCGCGAGCGACAGCGCGATGATGCCGGCGTCGGCATTGCCCGTTTCAGCGAACTGCGCCGCCTGCGCCACGTTTTCGCCCAGCACGATCTTGCCCGCAACCTCGTCCTTGATTCCCGCGCGTTCCAGCGCCGCCATCGCCGCGCGTCCATACGGCGCATGCGCGGGATTCGCGATCGCAATCCGGCGCACGCCCGGCGCGGTGAGGGCCCCCAGACCCTTGGCCGGGTCAACCGGCGAACCCTTCGGCGCCCACACAACAATGCGGCCCGTGGCATAGCGATACAAGCTGCCCGGCTCGGCGGCGCCCGACTCGACCAGCTTCTGCGCGTAATCGACGTCGGCGGAGAAAAACAGGTCGTAGGGCGCGCCGTTCTGTATCTGGGCGAAAAGGTTTCCCGATGAACCCAGCGACAGCACCACACGATTGCCGGTGCGCGCCTCGTAACGGGCGGCGACCTGCTTGAACGCACCCGCCAGATCAGCGGCCGCGGCGACGAAAACGTCTGCCGCGCGGCAGCACACGGCGAACGTCAGGACAAGTAGCAGCGTGCAATAGCGCGTCAGCCGTTGGAACATGATCATCTCCGGTCAGCGTCGTTGTCGTTCAATCCCATGTCAGTAATTGAGTTTGATTCCGAACTGAATCACGCGGGGATCGTTCACCGTCGCAACGATTGTTCCGAAGGCCGCGCTGCCCAGCACGCCATTGGGCTGCGCGAAAGCGGGGGTATTGGTCAAGTTGAACACCTCTGCGCGAAACTCCAGGTCGGCAGTTTCCTTGATCCGGGAGTGCTTGATCAAGGCAATGTCCCCGTTGCGATACGCGGGCCCGCGTATGGGATTCCGCGAGCTGTTGCCGAGAGTGAATTGCGGCGCAGCCACAAAAGCAGCGGTATTGAACCACCGTCCTGTGCCGCGCTGGCCAGGAGGAAGGTTCGGCGTCGCGACCACGTTGGGACGCTGCACCCCGTAACCGGCGAAGGCGTTGAAGTTTGTGGCTTGCGTGACAGCCACCGGCATGCCCGACTGCCATGTCACGATTCCGCTCAGCTGCCAGCCCTGGAGCAAGGCGCCGGCGATACCGGCCGGGGCGACACGGTGTCCTTTCCCGATCGGCGCGTCCCATGTGTAGCTCGCGACCGTCACGTTGGGCATGTCGCCGGTCGAGGAATCGCGCTCGCGCCGGGAGTCAAAGCTGTCGGCGACCGGGAAGTTGGCGACCGGGCCGGTCAGCACCGAAGCGTTGAACACCGACGAGGCGGTATCAATCAGCTTCGAGTGGGTGTAGCTAACCAAAAAGGACACACCATGCGCCATTCGTTGCTGAAAACGCAGCTCGCCGGCGTGATAGACGGTGCTGCCGGTGTTGTTACGGTACAGCGCGACCGTCGTGAACGCCGGGAACGGCTTGAGGAGCTGCCCCTGCGGGATCGTCGGATCGCCAATGGATGACGAGCGGGGCACAACGCCAAAGAAAGGATTCGCCACCCGCGTCAGCAGAGAGTTGCCCTGGGCCAGTTGTTGCGGCGTGAGCTGGTTGATGTTCACGTCGGGCACGCCGACGTGGGTGATATGCGAACCGCTATACGCAACCTGCAGCGAGCTGCCACGCCACAGCTCGCGCTCGACCGCGGCATTCCATTGTTGCGCGTATCCTGAGCCGAGTTCCCGATTTACCCCGAAAACGCCCTGCCCCAGCCCGGCATCGGGCGTGAGCGGCAAGGGCGTGACCGTTGGCCCGGCACTTAGCACGAACGCTGGCACGATGTTATCCAGCGTGCGCTGCGACGTGGTTTGCAGAAAGGGGAACTGGGGGGTCGTGAACGGTGTCGTGATGCCCGTCTGCTCGATCCAGACCAGCCCGTATCCCGAACGCACGACCGTCTTGTCGGTCAGCATGTACGCCAGGCCGAACCTCGGGCCGACGTTGCCCCAGTGCAGCTCGCGCGCCGAACGTGAGAATCCGTTCTTGCCCAAATAGTCCAGTTTCTGCGTTCGAAAATTAAACACGGCGCCTTGATCGTCCGCTTCCGTGGAGGGAAAGTTCAGCGTGTAGCGCAAACCGGCGTTAAGCGTGAGGCGTGGCGTTGCTTTCCAGTTGTCCTGCATGAAGTATTCCTGAATGTGCGCGCGCGGGCGGATGACCTTGCCCTGCAGATCAATGGCGAACTGCTGCACCTGTCCCAACAGAAAGCTGGCCAGAGCATTGCCCGTGCCGCTCACGCCCGGCTGATCGGTGAACAGCTGCGAGAAGGTGAAGACACCCGTAGGGTTCGGCGGTTGCAGGACGTCGAGCCGCTCCCAGCGGAAGTCCAGTCCAAATCGAAGCGTATGCGCGCCGAGCTGCTTCGTGGCGGTGTCCACAATTTCTGTGACGTCGGTCTTGAAATCGGCGAACGCGTTTGCCGGTGACCCGATCTGCTGCACGCCGCCAATTGAAAATACGGGCAACGCATTGGCAAAGGCCGCGACGCTGGGAAGGCCGGGCAGCTTCAGGCTCTGGGCTGCCGGGGCGTCCAGCGTTGCGCCGCGTGTGCGGTTCGTGCGCCGCGTATATCCGAAGCGGAGCTCGATCAGCAATGCGCGCCCGAAGGCATGGTTGTAGCCCGCCACGAACTGCTGCCCGCCGTTCTCGGTGAGCGCAATGGCGCCGCTTGTAATGTTGCCGCTGCCATCGGGAAGCGGAGCGACCGGCTGCTCGATGTCGTGGAAATACGAGTAGCGGCCAAAAAGCTGGTGGGAGTCGCCGATTACATGGTCGAAACGGACGTCGAACTGGTGCTGATGATCGTCATCGTTGCCGACCCGTGTGAAGTTGTTTGCCGTTCCCGCCTGCGTGGGCAACGGAAAACGGTTCAGCAGGGCGGCGGCGACCGGGTCAATGCGGTTGCTGGGGATCGTGTTGTTGGCAAATGCAGTTCTGGTAAACGTGGTCCCAACCTGCTTGGTAGTAGCCGGGTCGAAAATTGCCGGAACCTTGCCGCTGATCGCCTCCGTAAAGATGCCTTGCCGTTGCAGAAGGGTCGGTACGGTTGAAATCCGCACCGTCCCGACGGCCTGGCGTGTCCCCTGATAGTCAGCGAAGAAGAATGTGCGCCCTCGGACGATCGGTCCGCCGATGGCGGCGCCATACTGGTTCCGTCGAAACACCGGTTTGTCGGCGCCGGCGGGTGCAAAGTAGTTGCGTGCGTTCAGCGCCTCGTTGCGAACGAACTCAAACACCGTTCCGTGGAAGGCGTTGCTGCCGCTGCGCGTCGTCAGGTTGACTACGCCGCCATTGAACCGGCCAAACTCCGCCGACACACCGCTGCTCTGAACGTTGAACTCCTGGATCGCGTCAATCACCGGAAAAAACGCAACCTGCCCGGGTTCCGGCTGCAGGGCGCTGATGCCGTCGAAGAGGTATTCATTCGTTCGCGGACGGCCGCCGTTGATGCGCGGCAACAGTGTGCCGGGCGGCAGCGCGACGCCCGGCGCCAGGGTCGCGAGTTGAACGAACGTCCGGCCATTCAACGGGAGTCCCACGATTCGATCGTGCGAGACCGTGTGCTGCAGGTCTGCGGACTCGGTCTGCAACAAACCTGCCTCGGCCGCAACGTTGAGCGTGGTCTTGGCGCGTCCCACGGCAAGCCGTACGTCCAGGTGGAGCCGCGCCCCGGTATTGAGCACGATGCCTTCGTAGTGCGCGGGCGCAAAACCGGGTGCTTCCACCACCACGCGATACTCTCCCGGTTTCACGTTCGTAAAAGCGAAGGCGCCCTGGCCCGATGCCTGCGCCCGCCTCGCCGTGCCGGTCGAGAGCTCCGTCGCCGTGATGCTCGCGTCCCCGATCACGGCTCCGTCCGGGTCGGTGATGCGTCCCGTGAGGTCGGCGCCGGTGGACTGGCCGACGATCGCCCGGCTGAACACGAGCACCAGCGCACAAACCACAAGCTTTGGCTTCATTCGATAGCTTTCCGTAAATTAGGCGTTCTGCACGAACGCGCGTAATTATACGGATAATATCGATAATTGTGTATGTTTATACTTGTTTATATTTTTTGTTTTGGATCGTCATCGCACTGGCCGCGGGCCGTCCGAGCGGCCCTTAAGCTCGCCAACGCTGACCGGCGCCATCTGCCGGATACGCTGCAGCCCGCTCGTCAGCAGCGGCAAATAGCGGTCGGGAGCGATCAGCCGCCGCTCCGTCAGCCGGATCACCGCGTAGGTGAACTTCTCCACGTCCCACGCGCGCATGCACACCATCGCCTGCTGTTCGATGGTGTTGCCGCGCTTGCTTTCGCTGACCGTGTAGTACTCGTCGTGGCGTTCGGCGTCTTCGCAGCCAAGCTGCAGCGTTATCGGGAGCTCAGCGACCTGCCGCGCACCGCGAAATAACTCGTCGAAAACGGCTTGCCGGCCCACTTTGTAGGCCAGCGTCATTTCCTCGCGCGACACCGGCAACCCATCGGGATTTTCGATGCTTACCTGGCCCAGAGCGCTGCCGGCCCAGATCGTAGCAAGCAGAAAGAAGGCGAATTTGGTCTTCATCCACGAATCATGCGGGACAACACGCAATTCGCCAAACGCAACTTTTGAATCGCTGGAATCTAACTTATGAATGGAGATTAACGAATCGTGAATGCGCGCCGCGCATCACCGGTTCCCGAAGCGCAACCGCACGCCGCCGCGCGCGATCACCGGCGGCCCGATGGTGCGCACCGGCGTGCGCGCCACGTCATAGCGCGCGTCGAAGATGTTCTCCACCGCCGCGAACAACTCCGCGTTGCGATGCACCGGACAGGAGACGAACGCATCGAGCGTGAAGAAGCTGTTCAGAGGAAACTGATTGCGATCGTCGTCGAACTGCCGCCCGGCCCAGCGCCCCTGCACCGCCGCCGCCGGACGATGCGGCGCCGAGTAGCGCGCCGAAAACGTGAACTGGTGTCGCGGCGCCTGCGGAACGTCCAGCCCTTGCAGGCTGCGGTCGGCGGCAAAGCTCACCACCTCCGCATTCGCGTATTCGTAACCGGCGAAGAGCTGGATGCGCCGCAGCACCGTCGCCTGCGCATCCACGTCCAGACCCCGCGACCGCGTGCTGCCCAGGTTCTGCCGCTGCCGCGTGATCAGCGCGGGCGTCGATGAGAGCGTTACGCTCGCGATCGGCTGGTCCACCTCCGCCCAGAAGAAGACGCTCCGCAGCGTCAGACCCCCTGCATCGATCGCCACGCCGCCTTCCCCGCCGGTCAGCGTCTCCGCGCGCAGGTTCTCGTTCGCGTTGGTCACCACGTTGCCCACGCGGAATGAGCGGTAAAGCTCGTTCAACGTCGGCGCGCGAAAGGCGGTGTATCCGCTCGCCAGCGCCGACACGGCGCTGTTCACGCGGTAGACCAGGCCGGCGCGCGGACTGAAGGCATCTTCGCTGCGATCGGCAAATGGCGTGATCGCGAACGCGCGCGCGCCGGCGCCGGCCAATGGCCGCGCGCGGCGCAGCGCGTCAGTGTTGCTCCAATGGTCGTAGCGGCTGCTCAGGTTCAGCGTAAGCCGCGGCGCCGCGTGCCAAAGGTCGCCGACAAAAAGCCCGGCGTACCGTTGGCGGCCGCCGCCGTCGCTCTCCGACGTTGCCACGCCCGCCGGCGAGTAACCCAGCTCATCGCTGTGCCCGCGGACGTCGCGTCCCTCAAAGCCTGCCACCAGCGTGTGCGGTCCGGCCGCGCGCCACCATTGCAGCGAAAGCCCCGCCTGCTGCGCCGGCGCCTGCTGCGTCCGGGTGAGCGCCTCCGAGTTGCGGTCCGTGGCCACCGACGTGAAGCTCTGGCTGAAGTTTTCGCCCATTCCGAATACCCGCAGCGCCAAGCTGCCGGCGCTGGGTGTGTCCGCCTGTCCGCCAACCACGAAGTCTCCGATGCCCGCCGAATTCGCCTGCAGCGGCGTGCCGTTGTGGCGTGCATCGCGGAACAGCGAACCGCGCGCAAAGATGCTGGCCGTCTGTCCAAACCTCCGCTCGGCGCCCACCTCGAGCGACCGATGCTGCGAGTTGGCGGGCGTATCCACCCGCCCGCGGCTCGCGGGCTCGACAACAACGTAGCCGTCAGTTGTGAACGCTTCGCCGGCGATGCTCCCGGCCCACGGACCGGCCTTTCCGCTCGCGCGCGCCGAGACTTCAGCCTGGTTTTGCGAGCCGAAATCGGCCGTCAGTGACAACGTATTCTCACGTGCCGGCGGCCGCGCAATGCTCACCACTCCCGCCAGCGCGTCGGCGCCGTAGAGCGCGGAGGCGCCGCCGCGCACCACCTCCACCCGCCCGATGTCCTCGAACGGCACGCGGTCCCAGTACACCCAGCCGCCGAACGGATCGTTCAGCGGCACGCCGTCCACCAGCGTCACCGCGCGGCTGGCGCCGCTGCTGCCCACCCCGCGCAGCGACGCTCCCAGCGTAGTGGGATTGGCAAAGCGGCTGCCGCTGCGCCGGAACAGCGAAAAGCCGGGCACCAGGCGCAGCGCGTCGTCCAATGCGGGCGCGGCCCGCGTGCGCAGATCGTCGCCTGCGACGATGATCACGCTCGCCGGCGCATCGCTCAGCGGAATGCCGGCGCGCGTGGCGGAAACGGTAATCTCCTGCTGCGCGCCCGCCGGCGTCAGTTTCACCTCAACGCGCGCATTCGACGCCTCCCAGTGCCGCCGCATTTCACGGAACCCTGGCGCGCGCACAATCAGCTCCGCCGAAGGCGCAGCCACGCCATCAATCTCGAAGCCGCCGTCACTGCCGCTGGTGGTGCTCACGGCGGGCAAACCCGGCACATCGAGCTCGATCTGCGCATTGCGCACCGCGGCGCCGGAGCCGTCGGTTACGCGGCCCTGCAGACGGAATGGCGCTGATGCGCCGGCGCGCGCCGCCGGGCTGACGGCGATCAGGACCGCCAGCGCCAGCCAGGAGCTTCGCTTCGCGTAGCCGGAGGGCGACGAGCTCGGCGGGAGCAAACGCACAATTTCGAATCTAGCAGACCGGCGCGCTCAGCGGGCCACCCCTGCAGCGCGATCCACCGTGGCCATCGAGTTCAGGATGGTTTCCACTACTAGCTCGTCGCCCATGGAAGTGTTGATCATCAGGTGATAGAGGTGGCGATTCGGCCAGTCCTTGCCGAAATACTTCTTGATGAACGCCGCGCGCTCCTGGTCCACCGTGTCCACCAGTTCTTCGGCTGCTTCCTGCGACTGGCCGCTCTCCATCAGACGGCGGACCTTGTACTCGCGCGGCGCAAAGAGAAACACGTGGAACGCGTCGCTGCGGTCGCGAAGGAAGTAGGGCGCGCCACGTCCCACGATGACGCATTCTCCGTGCTTGGCCGCGTTCTCGATCACCTGCTGCACCATCGCCACCATGCAGTCGGTGTCGAAAGCGCCGGGATCGCTCAGCGGCAGGCTGCGCTCGTAGCTGCCGCGCCAGAACGTCTTCGCCAGCCGGTACACCAGCGGATCCAGTCGTTCATCGCACCGCTTCGCCGCGGAAATATCCACGTGCGCGATCTTGGCGATCTCGTCGGTCAGCGACTGGTCCCACAGCTTCCATCCCAGCCGCTTGGCCAGCTTTTCGGCGATGACGGGAGTCCCGCACCCGTATTCGCGTTCGATGGTGATGATGCGCATTCGCCCAGTTCTCTGGATCAGTGGGCCACCACCGCGCCCGGCCGTGCTTTCTTCATGGTGAAGACCAGCGGCGCCATGGCCAGCGTAACCACGCCCAGCAGCCAGAAGTTGTCCACGTAGGCAAGCATGGCTGCCTGGCGGTCCACCACGTTCCCGATCAAACTATACGCCTGCCGCATGGCCTCGTGCGGACTGGCGCCGCGCTGCATCAGCGTGCTCACCGTGCCGGCCAGGAAGCTGCGGAACTGCGGGTTCGTCTCGTTCAATTGGGTGGCGAGCACGCTGTGGTGATATTGCGCCCGCCTCTCCAGCATGGTCGTGACAAACGAGATCCCCACACTGCTGCCGATGTTGCGCGCCAGGTTCATCAGGCCAGACGCCGCGTTGTTCTTTCCCGGCGGCAGATACGTATAGGCCGCGGTGTTGATGGGCACGAACAGAAACGCAAGCCCCGCCGCCTGCAGGACGCGCGCCAGCACTACGGTTCGAAAATCAATGTTGAGGTTGAACGTGGTCATGTGGAACAGCGACAGCGCCAGCGTGATCAGGCCGAACATCAACAGGTAGCGCGCGTCGTAGCGCCCCAGCAGAAACCCAACCAGCGGAAGCAGCAGCATGATCGTGAATCCGCCCGGCGAAAGCGCCATGCCGGCCAGCTCGGCGGGATAGCCGAGCAGCGTCTGCGCCATCAGCGGCAGCAGCAGCGTGCTTCCCAGCAGCGTGAATCCCAGCATGAAAAACATGATGTTGGCGCTGGTAAACGTCCGGTCGCGGAACAGGTGCAGGTCTACGATCGGGTCCTTGTGCCGCCACTCCCACCACACCGCGACCGCCAGCGCCACAACGAACGTAATCGTGAGCGAAACGATGAACCGCGATTGGAACCAGTCTTCGCGCTGGCCCTTGTCCAGCACGACCTGCAGCGCGCCCAGCCCGATCGCGATCAGGCTCAACCCGACGTAGTCCACCGTGGTGCGCTTCGACAGCCTCCGGCGCATCTTCAGATAGGGCGGGTCCTCCACCAGCAGCGACGTCAGCAGCAGCGAAATGATTCCGACCGGAATGTTGATGAAGAAAATCCAGCGCCAGCTGTAGTTGTCGGTGATCCAGCCGCCCAGCGTCGGCCCCAGCGCCGGCGCGGTCACCACCGCCACGCCGTAGATCGCAAACGCCATGCCGCGCTTGGCGGGCGGAAATGTGTCCGCCAGGATGGCCTGCTCGCTGGGCTGCAATCCGCCGCCGCCCATCCCCTGCATAACGCGGAATAGGATCAGCGTGCCCAGGTTCGGCGCCAACCCGCACAAAAACGAGCTCACCGTGAACAGCGCCACGCAGCCCATGTAAAAGCGCTTGCGGCCCAGGACGTTGCTGAACCATCCGCTGAGGGGCAGCACGATGGCATTCGACACAAGATACGACGTGAGCACCCACGTGCTCTCGTCCTGTCCGGCCGAGAGGCTGCCGGCAATGTGCGGCAGGGCCACGTTGGCGATGCTCGTATCGAGCACCTCCATAAACGTGGCCAGCGTGACCGCCAGCGCAATGATCCAGGGATTGTGCCCCGGCCGCCACTCTTCCATGGGCGTTGCGGCTGCGCTCACTGTACCTTCACCTTGGGGATCACCGACATGCCGGGCCGCAGCTGGTGGTCGCTGTTTTCCCCCGGATCGAGCGTGATCTTCACCGGAATGCGCTGCACCACCTTCACGTAGTTTCCGGTGGCGTTCTCCGGCGGCAGCAGGCTGAACCTGGCGCCGCTGGCGCCTGCGATGCTGAGCACATGCCCTTTGTACTCGCGGCCGTTGGCGTCAACCTTGATGCTCGCCCGCTGCCCGCTGCGCATGTTCTTTAGCTGCGTCTCTTTGAAGTTCGCCGTCACCCAGACGTCGTCGAGCGGGATCACGTCCATCAGCGCCTGCCCGGGCTGGACGTTTTCTCCCAGCTCCACGTTCTTGCGCCCCACCACGCCGTTCACGGGTGCGCGCACCGTGGTGTATTGCAGGTTCAGCTCTGCCTGCGCCAGCTCGGCGCGCCGCCGCTGCACCGCGGCGATCGCTGACTCGGCCTTCGCCTGTGTCGCCGAAACCTGCTGCGGCGCCGTCTTGGCTGCGCGCAGGTTCGCCTCCGCCTGGATCGTCTTGCTGCGTGCCTGCGCCACTGTCTGCTGCGCTGAGGCGGCCAGGGCGCGCGCCGCATCCACCGCCGCCGCGGTTGCCGCCGCGGTGGTCGCAGCCTGGTCGTACTGTTGCTGCGAAATCTCCTGCTTTTCCACTAGCGCACGGTAGCGCTTCACGTCGTCCTGCGCCCTCGCGTTGTTCGCTTCCGCCTGGCGAAGCGTGGCGGTCGCCGCCTGCTGCTGCCCCTCCGCCCACGCAACCCCGGCCTGTGCGTTCAGCACGTCTGCCTCCGCAGCGCTCAACCCGCTGCTCGTGCTGACCGAAGTGATCGGCACGTTCACGTGCGCGGCCCGTGCTGCGGCTTCGGCATCGGCCAGCTCGGCGCGCGCCCGGTCCACCGCCACCTGGTAGTCGCGCGGGTCGATCTGCACCAGCAGCGTTCCCGCCTCCACGTACTGGTTGTCGTCCACGTTCACCTTGATCACGTAGCCGCCCACGCGCGGGCTGATGGTGTTCAGGTGGCCGTCCACCTGCGCGTCGTCCGTTGACTCGTACGACGCAAAGTAGCGCCACAGCAGCACCGTGCCCGCGACTACGAGGATGAGCGCCAGCGGCGTCACCACCCGCATCGCCGGGTGCTTCTGAAAAAACGACCGCCGGCGATCGCTCAGGGTGATGCGCTCGCCTGGCTCCGCCGCCGGCGCAGCTTCACGCTCCGGCATTTCCTGCTTCGGTTCGACTTCCACTGGATTCGCCATATTGATTACTTTCCAAGATATTGGCGTACGCCCTGCTCGGCGATGCCCACCGCGCGCGCCAGCGAGAGCTTGGCCACATTGTGCGCGTACACACTGCTGATGTACGACTCGTTGGCCGCCGCGAGCGACTGCTGCGCCTGAATGACCTCAATGTTGTTGGTCACGCCCGCCGCGAAGCGGTCCTGCGCCTGGGCGAGCGCCTGGGTCGCCAGGTCCACCGAACTGCGTGCGACCTCCACCTGGTCGGATGCGGCTTTCAGATCAAGGAATGCGGTGCGCACCTCGAAATCGATGCGGCCGCGCAGGTCTTCCAGCTCCGACCGGCGTCGCTGCAGCAGTGAATCGGCCTGCAGCACGTCGCCGTGCACCTTGCCGCCCTGAAAGATCGGCACCTTGAGCGTGCCGGTCACGTGGAAGGTGCCGTGCGAGTTGCCGGGCGTGACGCCAATGTCGCCGTAATCCGCATCGATCGAGATCGAGGGAAGATATTCGGCCGAAGCGCCCCGTCGGGCCCACTCGGCCGAGCGCAGCAGCGCCGCGGCGCTCTGAAAATCCTGACGTGTGGAATAAGCACGAGACAACGCGCTTTCCAGCGTGATGTCGGTCAGCGGCGTGTATGGCGCCTTCTCGGTCAGGCCGAACTGCTGTCCGGCGGGCAGGCCGATGGTGCGCGCCAGCGCCAGCTTCTGCTTGGCAAACGTGTTTTCCGCTACGATCAGCTGCTGTTGCAGGCTTTGCAGCTCCACCCGCGCCCGCAGCACGTCAATCGCGGGCGACAGGCCCGCCCGCTGCTGGTCAACCGCGCGGTCGTAGAGGCTCTGTGCGGTCTGCACCTGCGCCCGCGCAGTGTCAATGCGCGCGCCGTCAGCCAGCGCCTGCAGGTACGTGGCCCCCACGGCCAGCACCACCAGCTCGCGCGCGTCGCGGAAGGAAAGCTCCGCCGCTCTCTGGCTGTGACCGGCGGCACGCCAGTTGTGAAACGATTTCAGCGCTAGGTCCTCCGAGAGGTTGGCGCGCACGTCGAAGTAGTTGAACGGCCCAACGATCGGGTTGAGGCCGGGAAAATTCGCCGGGTTAAAACCCAGGGCTTGCAGGTTGATCTGATTCACGCTTTCGGCGGTTGTCACATTGAGCTGCGGCAGCAGCTCCGAAAGTTTTCGCCATACCTCGCCGCGTGCGTTCACCATGGACTGCGAAGCGAACAGCAGCCCGAGGTTCTGGCGGATTCCCCGATCGATCGCCTCCTTCAGGGACAACGGCATCACTTCACCGCTGGCCTTTCCGGTGGGCACGCTGCCCTGAAACGGGTTCTGGCTGGCGTTGAGGTTCAGGTTCAGTGTGGGCGCGGAGGGCAGCTGCACGCCCCCGGCGTGCTCGTCACTGCTCCTTTGGCCGGCGGCCGTCGCTGTCAGCACGACGGCCACTGCGGCCAGCACAGCGCTTGGCGCTTTCGCGTTCAAAGCAGCTCCTCCTGACAATGGGATTCCCGCGGGCCTGTAGTTCGGAACTCCTCCGGCAGGCGCGAAGAGTTGCCACCAGCTCAGCGGCGGCCCTGCAGATGCGCCTCCAGGAACCAGAGGTCCTTGTCGAGCGAGCGCGAAATTTCGGTGAACACGTCGGCGGTGGATGGGTCGCCCCACTCGGCGGACTTGTTGATCGCGTCGCGCACGGTCGCCGCCAGTTGCGCCAATCGCGCCGCCAGCGCGCGCACATGCTCTGGCCCATCCACGGCCTCCTGCGGATACTCGGGCAGCGTCGACGCGGCGGCCGCGTTGCGCGCCGTCCCCAGCGCCGTTCCTCCCAGCGCGGTGGCGCGCTCAGCCAGCAGGTCGGTGTGCTCCTCCAGATGTCCGGCAACTTCGTCGAACAGCAGGTGCAGCTGGTAGAAGTTCTCTCCCTTGACGTTCCAGTGCGCGTGCTTGGTCTGCGTCTTCAGGTCGGTGGCATCGGCCAGGCGCGCGTTGAGCAGCCCGATGATGCGCTCCCGGTTCTTTTCCGGGATATCAATGCTGGTGGGAAAAGTCGCAACGGCAGTCGCTGGCGGCATGAAGCTCTCCTCTTATGGACAGCAATTTAAAGATGAGCGTCGGCTGGGCCGGGCTTCAAATTTGCTGTGACCAGTGGCCCCAATCGGTCCGAAACAACGCCAACGGACGCCGTCCCCGGGACGGTCCTGGTCCGCGCAGGCGATGTTACTCCTCCGCTCCGCCTTCCGGCTTTCCGCTGGCGCTGCGCGGCTGGGATGTGGTACAGCAGGGGCTAATCCGCCCGCGGCGACGTACGTTTTCCCTCGCTCGGTTCGCGGCTTATGAGCAGCCCGGCACCAGACTTCAACCTCGACCAGGCGCGCTTTCCGGCGCAGCGTGAATTCGCCCTGGCCGCCGACCCGGAAGCCGTCGGCGCCGCCGTGGACGCCATGATGGCGTTCATGGACGCCTCCGGAATCTCGCTTCAGAAGCAGGCCGAGATCGCACTGGCGGTCACCGAAGCCGTGGTCAATGCTGTCGTGCACGGCTCAGGGGCCGATCGCGGCAAGACCGTGCGCTGCATCGTAGGCTGCGACGCCTCGGGCGGCGTGCTCATCGCCGTGCGCGACTCCGGCCCCGGCTACGACCCCGCCAGCATCGCCGATCCGCTTTCCCGCGAAGGCTTGCAGCGCGACCACGGTCGCGGCCTTCACCTCATCCGCCAGCTCATGGACGAGGTCACCTTCGCGCACAACGGCGCTGAAATAAGGATGTGGAAGAAGTAAGGGAAGCCGCTTCAGCTCGACGCCGCCTGCGCCCCGCTCGGCCCGAACGACTGCACGGCAGCGGCGTCGTTGTTGTGGATCTCGAACACCGTCACCAGGCCCACCAGCTTCAGCGTCTGCAGAACGAACTTGCTCGGACTCACCAGCTTCACCGCCCCGCCGTGCTGCTTGGCCGATGTCTGCGACTTCACCAGCACGCCGATGCCGCTGGAATCGAGCATGGGCACATCCGCCAGGTTCACCACGATCTGCGGATGTCCCTCCCGCAGCAGCCCGTCAATGGCGGCGCGAAATTCGTCCACCGCCTGGCCGAGGCGAAACTGCCCCCGCAATTTGATCACGTGCACTGCGGAATGCTTGCGAACGTCAATGTCCAAAGTTCTCCCCTCCGGCTCGTCCCAGTCCGCATCGCATTGACACCTGCTGGGCCCTTTGCTACAGTCCGCAAACCTTAAGGGAAGCTCCCCGCTTTTTCAAGTCCTTCGCGGGACGCGTTTCCTCGCTTCCCCCGTATTCATACGGAGTCGCATCAGCGATGGCGGCGCACACACCTGGGCTGGCGGGCTTGACGCGCGATATCGCCATCTCCCTGCTGGCCGAACGCGAGGTCATGCCGCGCGCGCAGATCATCGCCGCGCGCGTTGCCGAACTCATCCCCGGCTCCGCCGTCGTGCTGTACCTGCTCGAGGGCAAACAACAACCCGCCTGGGCGCACAAGGCTGTGGTCGGCGACGTCACTCTGCACCGCAAGGGCTCGATTCCCCGCAACGCCGGCGCCCTCGGCCAGGCCTGCGCCCGGCGCGCGTCGCTGGTCCTCTCCGGCTCTTCCACGCCGCGCGAAAGCTACGCACACCTCGACGTGCGCCGCACCGTGGTCTCGCTCGGCTATGCCCCCATTCGCCACCACGGCGACGTGGTCGGCATGATCGAGGTGCTCACCTTCGACCGCCCGCTCGATGCCACGGTGCTCCACGAGCTCGATCCGCTGCTCGACTACGCCGCCGTCGCGCTCACCAGCGCCGTCGGCTACGAGGACGAGCGCAACGGCCAGTTCGCCACCATCAACCGCCTCACCCAGCTCTACGACCTTGAGCGCTCGTTCAACTCCACCCTGCAAATGGACCAGCTGCTGCCCATCATCACCTCCAAGATCGCCGAAGTGCTCGAGGTCGAGGCCGTCAACCTCTGGATGGAGGAGGAAGAAGAGGGCGGCCTGCTGCTGGTCAAGCAGCACGGCGGCGACACCACCGTCCAAGAGGGCATGCACCTGCCCAAGGGCGAAGGTATCGCCGGTGAGGTTTCCGACAGCGGCAAGGGCGTGATCATCTTCAATCCCTCCGACGAGCGCCTGGTCAGGAGAAACGGCGGCGCCGAGCCGCCGCCCGTCCGCACCCTCATCGCCGTTCCCGTGCTCTCGCAGAACTACCAGGTTGGCGTGCTCGAAGCCATCAACCGGCTCGACGGCCGCTCATTCAACGACGACGACGGCTTCTATCTCGGCACCATCGCCATCACCGCCGGCAGCGCGCTGCACAACGCCAGCCTGCTCGAAGCCGAGCGCAAGATCGAAGTGCTGGAAACCCTGGTCGAAGTCAGCCGCGAGATCACCTCCACGCTCAACCTCGATCGCGTGCTCCAGGTAGTGGTCAACGCCCCGCAGCGCATCATGGCCTACGACCGCGCCGCCATCGCCATCGAGCAGAGCGGCAAGCTGCAGCTCAAGGCGATCTCCGGCAAGACCGAAGTTGTCGCCAGCGACCCCCAGGTCAGGCGCCTGCGCGACATCGTCGAATGGGCCGCCGACGCCGGCAACGAACTCTTCGTCGCCCAGCACGGCAACCAGGTCGCCGCCGATCGCCAGGAGACTGTCGCCAAGTTCCAGGAGTATTTCGCCGCCTCCGGCAGCCGCGCCTTCTACGCCGTGCCGCTGCGCGATGACCAGGGCCTGCTCGGCATCCTGACCTTCGAGAGCCGCAACCCCAACTTCCTCTCCGACGCCCACTTCGAGTTCATCAAGGTGCTCGCCGGCCAGGCCACGGTGGCGGTGCGCAACGCCTCGCTCTACACCGAGGTGCCCTTCATCGGCGTCCTCGAGCCGCTCATCCAGAAGAAACAGGCGTTCATGCGCATGGAAAAGAAGCGGCGCACCGCGCTGGCCATTGCCGCCGCCGCGCTGGTCCTTTTCCTCGCCGTATGCCCGTTGCCCATGCGCGTGGAAGGCGAAGCCGTCGTCGCGCCGCTCGATACCGCCCGCATCCAGGCCGAAGTCGAAGGCGTCGTGCGCAACGTCTACGTGAAAGAAGGCGACCGCGTCGCCGCCGGCGCCGTCCTTGCCGACATGGAGGACTGGGACTACCGCGGCGCCCTGGCCGGCGCCGAAGCCAAGTACGCCACCGCCGTCGCCGCCATGAACCAGGCCCTCGCCGCCAACGACGGCGGCGAAGCCGGCGTGCAGCGCGTGCAGGCCGAGTTCTGGCAGTCGGAGGTGGAGCGCGCTCGCGCCCGCCTTGAGCACACAAAGCTCCGCTCCCCGATCAATGGCATCGTCGCTACCGCACGCGTCGAAGAACTCGCCGGCCACAAGCTCGAGGTCGGCGACCTGTTCGCGCAAGTGGTGGACTCTTCCCGCGCCAGCGTGGACGTGACCGTTGATCAGCAGGACCTGCCGCTGCTCCGCTCCGGCGAAGAACTGGCGCTGAAGCTGGAAAGCTTCCCCACGCGCAAATTTCACGGACGCGTCACCGTCGTCAGCCCCGCCGGCACGCCGCAGGGCGACCATCGCGTGTTTTACGCCCGCGCCGAGGTCCCCAATCCCGACGGCGCCCTGCGCCCAGGCATGCAGGGCATGGGCAAGGTTTGGACGGGCTGGCGCCCGGCAGGCTACGTCTTCTTCCGCACGCCCGCCGCGTGGCTGTGGTCCAAGATCTGGTCGTGGGTAGGCTGGTAAGCAGTATCGGGTGAGACTCAGGAGGTTCCGGTGCGTAGCACGATCTTGAATGCACTCATCGCCTCGGCGTTGATGCTGGCCCTGTGCGGGTGCAGCGATTCGCGCCCGGCGGAAGCCGCCGCGGCCGCGCCGCTCTCCACCACGGCCGCCTCGAAACCGGCTGATTCCGCACTGTTCGAGGCCTCCGGCCCCATCGTGGTCGAGAACCAGCTCGACGTCCTCGCCCAGCGCGACGGCGTTGTGGCGCATATCGCGGCTGACACCGGCGCCCGCGTCAGCAAAGGTCAGCTTCTCGCCCAGCTCGACGACCGCCAGCTCCAGGCCGACAAGGAAGCCGCCGAGGCCAAGGTCGCCAGCATGGAGCAAAACCTCAAGGACTTCGAAGCCGAGACCCGCGTCCTGGAAAACGACCTCAACATCGCGCAACAGATGTACGACGCCGGCCTGCAGACGCGCCAGCAGCTCGACCATGCTCGCTACAAGCTCGAAGGCCAGCGGTTCCAGACCAGGCGCGAGGCGGAAATCATCCGCGAGAACCGCGCCATGCTGCGCTCCCTCACCCTCGAACTGGAGAAGACGCGCATCCTCGCGCCCTTCGACGGCGTCGTGGCCCGCCGCTACATCCGCGAAGGCCAGCGCGTGGCCAACAACGACCGCATGTTCTGGGTGACGGCCACCGGGCCGCTGAGTGTGAAGTTCACCCTGCCGCAGGAGTTCGCAGGCAAGGTCGCGGTGGCCGATCCGGTCACCGTCACCGCCCCCGCTTCCACCGCGGAATACGCCGCCCGGATCACGCGCGTGAGCCCGGTCGTAGACCCGGCCAGCGGCAGCATCGAAGTGCAGGCGCAGCTCACCGGCGCCGCCGCCGGCCTGCTGCCCGGCATGACCGCCAGCGTGCGCGTCAGGAAGGCCAAATGAACATCGCCGAGGCGCTGAAGGAGGCGCTGCCGGAAACTCCTTCAGCACGCGCCCTGGAGACGTTCCCGCGCGTGCACCCCAACCTCGTGGTCCGCGAGCACATGGAGCGCGAGGGCAAGATGTACCACACCGCCGTCCCCGGCACGACCCTCCTGTTCCGCCTCACGCCGCAGCAGTATCAGCTCGCCCTGCTCTTCGACGGCAAGCGTTCCTACGCGCAGGTGGCCGCCGCCTTCCGCCAGAAAACGGGCATCCATACCGACGAAGCCACCGTCCGCCGCTTCGCCGACAATCTCGACAAGGGCGACTTCTGGTACCGCACGCCGCAGGAAGAAAGCATCATCCTCTACCAGAAGCTCCAGCAGCACCGCCATTCGCGCGTCACCAAGCGCCGCCTCGTCGGCGATCTATCCAGCATCCACATCGTTTACTTCGATCCCGACCGCTATCTGACCTGGCTGCACAGCAAGTTTTGGTGGGTCTACACCGGTTGGTTCGCGCTGTCCGGCGCTGTGATGTTTGTCGTCATGTGCATCATCCTGGGCTCGCGCTGGAGCGAGGTCTGGAACGACAGCGTCCTCTTCTACAACTTCACTAACAAAAACGCTTGGGACATCGTTGAGTTCTTCGTCATCTTCATCCTCCTCGCCGTCCTTCATGAGAGCGCGCACGGAATGACGTGCAAACACTTCGGCGGCGAGTCGCACAAGATGGGCATGTTCCTCGTCTACCTGCTGCCCGCCATGTTCTGCGACACCTCGCAGGTGTGGGTCTATGGCGGACGCTGGGCGCGCATCCTCACCGTCGCCTCGGGCGTGCTCTCGGAAATCTACCTCTGCTCCATCATCAGCGTCGTCTGGTGGTTCACCACGCCCGGAACCTGGATCCACGAAATTGCCTATAAGTTCATCCTGAGCGGCGGCATCTTCGTCGTGCTCGTGAATTGGAACCCGCTCACCAAGCTCGACGGCTACTACCTGCTCTGCGAGATTTGCCGCTTCTTCGACCTGCGCGGCCAGGCCAATGCCCTGCTTTCGGCCACGCTGCGCAAGTACGTGTTCCGCATGCCCGCCACGGTCCCGCCCATGCCGCTCCCTCGCCGCCTGGGTCTGCTCTCCTATGCCGTCGTCTCCGGCGCTTATTGTTACTTTGTCCTCCTGTTCTTCGTGCGGCTCACCTACAAGATCACCTATCACTTTTCCCCGGAATGGGCCTTCATCCCGGCGCTGCTGCTGGCGCTTCGTATCTTCCGCTCACGTATTCAGAAACTCACCCAGTTCGTGCGCGCTCTTTACCTCGATAAGAAGGAATTTATGGGTATTCACTGGCGCAAATTCGCCGCCGCCGCCGCCCTGCTGGCGCTGTTTGGCCTGCTCCCCGTCTGGCGCGATTCATTCAAGGGCCGCTTCCTCCTCCAGCCCGCTGCCCGCGCCGTGCTCCGCGCCCAGGTCGCTGGCACGGTTGCCGGCGTCTTCGCCGCCGAGGGCGACCACGTGCGTGCCGGCGACCTTCTGGGACGGCTGCGCAATCTCGATGTGGAAACATCCGCCGCTCGCGCTCAAGCTGACTACCGCGTTGCCGTCGCTCGCGCCACCCAGGCTCAGCTGCGCTACACCGCGTTCGCCGCCGCCGACCAGCAGCGCCGCCGCATGGAACAAGCGCTCCGCCTCGCCGACGATCAGCGCCGGCGCTTGAGCATCGCCTCGCCCATTTCCGGCACCGTGGTCACCCCCCGGCTGTCCGACCTCCGCGGCTCTTACCTCACGGAAGGTACGCCCTTTGCCGAGGTGGAAGACACATCGTCTCTGCGCGCCGAGATCTACGTTCCGGAAACTGAGATTTACCGCTTTCGCGACATCCGCCGCATCGGTCTCCACATCGACGGTTTCGTGGGCCGCGTCCCGGCCGTCAGCATTTCCGTCTCGCCGGCCGCGCGCGAAATGGAACCTGGCCTTGAGCCTCCCGTGAAGTATCAGGGAATGCGGCCACCGGCCATGTACGTCCTCACCGCCACCGTGTACAACGCCGACGGCCGTCTTTCACCGGGGATGGCGGGAACCGCCAGGGTCTTCGGCCCTCGCCGCAGCCTGGCCGGGTTGCTGTTGGAACCTCTCGTCCACGCCATCGCCCGCCGCATCTGGTAGCAACTTCGTCAAACAACAAAAAATGGGCTGCGCATTGAGCGCAGCCCGTTGTCGTTTCAGGGGGAAAGTCCGTCTACTTCATGCTGACGGCGCTGTCAACGCCCGTGCCGCTGGCGCTGTCCAGACCGGCGCCGCTGGCGCTGTCCAGACCCGTGCCGCTGGCGCTGTCCAGGCCCGTGCCGCTGGCCGAATCCAGACCCATGCCGCTGGCACTATCAATCCCAGCGCCGCTCGCAGATTCGATCGAGACCGATTCCGGGGTCACGCTGCCGAACTCACGGCCGCCGGTACGCGATGCCAGAATGGCCTTCTTCGCAGCCGCGCGGCTCTTAATGAGTGACTTCTTCTCCATACCATCCTCGCTTGTAGATTTTGGATTGACTACGTCTTCCCTCATTGCATTCGCCGCACCAAAGTACCTGTACCTTGGTAAGGACATAACGTATATCACTCATTTTATTGGTTTTATCTAGAGCAGCGATTCGTCGCGCACAGCGACCGCAGGCCCCTGTGTAAAGGTGAAAAATTAAACTTTCACCTTCGCGCGGTTAATTTTTAACCTTCGCCATCGAGGTCGGCGCGATATTTTCGGCAGAGATACTTCATCCGCTGCTGGTTCAGGCGAAGCAGCGCCGCCGCTACCGTTTTCTTGCCGCCAGCCCGGCGCAGGGCAGCCCGCAGGTAGGCCGCCTCGATCTTCTCCATCTCTTTATCGAAGTCGATGCCCTCGGCAGGGATCAGGAGCGCTTCGTGCTTGGTGGTGCTGCTGTACAGGATCTGCTGCGGCAGGTGGTGCACCGCGATTGTCTTGCCCTCCACCATCAGCACCAGCCGCTGAATCAGGTTTTGCAGCTCGCGCACGTTCCCCGGCCAGGTATTCTCCTCCAGGACTTCCAGCGCCTCCAGATCCAGCCGCTTCAGCGGCACGTGGTTGGCGGCGCAATACAGTCGGAGGAAGTGGTCGGTGAGCAGCGCAATGTCGCCCTCGCGCTCCCGCAGCGGCGGTATCAGGATCGGCACCACGTGAATCCGGTAATAGAGGTCGCTGCGGAAGCGGCCTTCCTTCACCATCTGCTCCAGGTTCTCGTGGGTCGCGGTCAGCAGGCGGAAATCGATCTTGCGTGACGAGTTGCCGCCCAGCCGCTGCACCGCCCGGTCTTCCAGCACCCGCAGCAGCTTGCTCTGCAGCCCCAGCGACAGCGTGGCGATCTCGTCGAGAAAGAGCGTGCCGCCGTCGGCCAGCTCGATCTGCCCGGCACGCGAAGTGACGGCGCCGGTAAACGCGCCCTTCTCGTGTCCGAACAGCTCCGCTTCGATCAGATGCTCGGGCAAGGCCGCGCAATTCAGGCTGATGAACGGTTTGTCGCGCCGCGGACCCAGCGACACGATGCTGCGCGCCACCAGCTCCTTGCCGGTCCCGCTCTCGCCGCGGATCACCACCGACGTATCGCTCTGCGCCACCCGCAGGATGGCGCTGTACACGTTGCGCATGGCTTCGCTGGCGCCGATCAGCTCGCAGAACGAGTAGCCGCCCCCCAGCGGATCGGCGGCTCGCCACGCTTCCGCCTGCGCCGAGCGCCGCTCCAGCGCGGCCGTCAGCGCCGGCTTCAGCTCCGACATTTCCAGCGGCGCGCCCAGCACCTCGTCGGCGCCCGCCTGCGTCAGCCGGACGCGCGTCTCCGGTGTCTGCGTGCGCGTCAGCGCCAGGATGGCGAAATGCGGATAACGCCGCCGTAGCACCTCCAGCGACACCAGCGCCGAATCCAGCGGCTGGTCGCGCAGCTCCGCGTCGAGCACGATGCCGGCCACCGGCATGCGCGCCGTCAGCACCTCAACGCCGCTCGGCGAATCCACGTGCAGCACCTGAAAGTCACCCTCCAAGAGCGACTGCACGCCGGCCACGATCCCAGCGTCGGCGCACACCACCGCAACGTTGCGGGATTCGGAAACACGCGCGCCGGGTGATGCCATCCGTTCCCCTCAGGCAAACGTGAAACGCGGCGGATTATCCCCCATCTGCGCTGCCGAATTCCAATGCGCTGCGCAACCCCGGGCCGATGATTTGAAGGGAATGGGGCCGGCCTCAACCGGCCCCAACGGTCATTCGGGTCCGCGCTGGCGCTACTGACCGCGGAAGGTCACGTCGAAATACACGCGTGCCTCGCCGCTTGCGCCTGATGTGTCACCCGGCTGCACCGGTCCGGTACCGCCGCCGAGCTGGCGAATCAGCTGGCCGGCGCCGTTGCGCGTGAACACCGTCCGCGAACGCGCGTCGAGCTGCCGCGGATTGCGGATGGCGCGCAATGTCAGCATGCCCACGTGGCCGTTGTTCAGCCGGACGGCGTAGGTGTGTCCCGCCAGGCCCGTCGCGCTCGTGCTGAACGGCGCCAACGACGCGTTCGCCGCCGCCGCGTCCTGGTTGAAGCCCAGGTCGGCAATGCCGTTCTGCGATTGCAGACGGTAGTTGCCCGCCCCTAGGTCAACCACGCTGAACTCCACATCGGCGTTGTCGCAACCGCCGCTCGCGCCCGACGACAGCCGCAGGCCCGTGCAACCCGACTCGCTCACTTCCACCACCAGCCTCTGCTCCGGCCCCGCGGCCGCCAGTTCATCCGCCAATGCGCCGCTTTCGTCCGGACGCAGCACGAAATGCGGAACCGTCACCGACTTGACCCCGCTGGTCTGCTGCGTGAGCGTGCGCTCGGGATCGATCACCACCGCCAGGTTGAGCGCGAGGCCGGGCGAGACGGCCCCTCCCGCCGCGGCCCCAGCGTCGGTGGCGCTCCCCGCGCCCGAAGCCGGGAAGCGCTGCCCGCGCCGGCCGCGCGACCCGCCCACCCGCGCGTTGCTCCACTCCAGCGCACCCAGCGTGCCGCCGCCCGCGGCCACGTCAAACGTGTCGCTGGCCACGGTCACCCCGTTCACCTGCAACGCGACCGGCACTTTGTGCGCCGCGCCGGTGCCCTTGTTTGTGATCCGGAAGCGCACCGCCACCGTGTCCCCGGCGCGCGGCAGCGACGGGCTGAATGACACGTCCGCGGCGCTGATGCTCAAATCGGGCAGCCCGCCCCCGCTTCCTCGCTTTGCGCCCTGGCGGCGCGCCGCGCTCCCGCTGGCCCCGCGGCTCCACGACCCGCGTTTCGCCGTGGCAACGCCCGGCGCCGTGCCCCCCCCACAAAGTCCGCCGGCTGCCGACATATCAACCGCCAGGTCGAGGAACGTGGCGGTCACCGTGTCGTTGCCATTGGTCACCGTCACGTCGAAGAACACGCTCTGCAGGTCGAGCGGCGCATTGGCGGCCGTGGCTGAACTGTTGAACTGGAATGTGGGCAGGGCCGTGTACCCGTTCCCGGTAAACGTGCTGCTTCCGGTGGGGATGTTCACGCTCAGCCCGCCCCCCGCAAACGGAAACTCGTTGGTCTCCCACGCCCAGTTGACGGTCGGAATGTTGAAGCCGTTGTCGGCGATGAAATTCACCGCCAGCGAACCGCTGCCGCCGGGCGGCACGCGCACGCACGCGCCCCCGTTGTTCAGCAGCAAATCGCCGATACGGTAGTACAGTGTCCCAACCGGTTGCACCACTCCCGTCTGCGGGTTGTCGCGCGCCGAAGACACCGAGAACGCCTCCGCCGAGACGGTGCTCGTCGGATTGCCTTCCACCACAAACCCGTCCAGGTCCAGCGTGGCCTGGGCCTGCGCCCCGGCGGGCGTTCTCCAAGCCACTCCCTTGATCTGCTGCGGACTGGTGATGATCTGGTCCTGGTCCACGAAGGTCATATCGAGCGTACCGGGACACGGCGGCGGCGGCCCGATCGACCCGATGCAGCTCGTCCGCGTCGCCGTCACGCTGAACGGCTCGCGCAGGAACCCGTTGATCTGCAGCGGACTCTCGATCGAGTTGTGGCCGGTGTTCGTGTTGATGGAGATGCTGTCGGTGAACGCCGGCAGCACGATCGTGTTGATGAAGATGGTCGCCCCGCGCTTGGCGTCCCGCGTCGTCACCAGGTTCGAGTCCGTCAGGAAGGTAGGCGCGGGCAACGTCGCCACCACCTGCGCGTAGTACAGCGCGTCCGGCGTCAACGCGTCCTCATGCACCGTCACCGTACCGCTGAAGTTGTTGCCGGCGTTCAGTTGCGCCGGGAACGTGGGCACGGTGATGTGGGTACTGGTCAGGCTTACGCTGATCGGCAATGGGACCGTCAAGGACCCGCTGCCCCCCACCAGCCGCGCCTTGATGGTCGTGTTGGCGTTGATGACCGCCGGCGGTGTGAACGGTATTGGGTTTGCGCTCGACTCGCCCGGCGAACCCGGCTGCACCACCAGTTCCCAGTTCGACGCCGTGACGTTCAGCGTCGCGAAGTTGTCCACCAGGTTGGTTTCGCCCTGGGCCGAGACGACGAACAGATGGACCTGCACGGCGTTGCTCATGGTGGGATCGTCCGGCATCCACACGTCCATGGTCACGTTCGTTGAGGCGCCTGCGGCCAGAGACGAACTGAGTTCCTTGAACCCAACCAGCCTGCCTCCTATGCTCGCCCCGATCTCAATCGGATTCAGGCTCGGCCCGGTGCCGTGGTTGTTCACCGTGAGGCCAATCTGGAACGTCTCCCCGAACAGGATCGGGTTGGTCGTGGTGTTGCGCCCCGTCGTCGTGCCGCCCAGCGCCACATTCTGCAAAGCGAAGTCCGGCGTGCCGCTGGCCGCATTCACGTTCACCGGTATGGTAATGGAATCGTCGGCGGTGGACTGCGTGATGGACGTGGTCAGGCTGATGGTGGCCGTGTACGGGCCCGGCGGCACCTGCGATGTCAGCGCCGAGGGTATGGTGAAAAACGCGTTCGCGGTTTGCCCCGCCGCCGGCGCCGGCACCGACGTCTGGAACGGCGGATTGCACGCGCCGATGCACGCGATCGAGACCACGATGAACCCGGTCGGGCTGAGACTGCCGATGTTCTTGACCGGCACCGTGATGTTCAGGCTTTCGCCCACCGTCAGTGAGTTCGGGCCGGTGAAGGGCGCAGGCCCGTGCCCGGCGATCTGCATCGTCAGCGGCACGTAGTTGGCCTGCGGCGGCGCGTTGGTCACGATGATCGTGGCGTTGAAGTTCACGTTGCCGGCCGGCACATTGCTGGTGGGAATTCCGCCGTCGGTGGCGTGCACAACCGCCGTCAGATTGCCCAGCGCCAGCCCCGTCGCTGCCTGCACGTTCCAGGTCACATTTCCGGGCGTGTTCAAGACTTGCGTGAGCGGATTGGGCGTGCTGATGCCGCCCGGCAATGTGATCGAGAGTTGAAGCGGAAAGATGCCGCCGCTCACGCTCACTGTCAGGGCCTGCGTCGGACCACCGGCTTGGACCGCCACCGGACTGCTGTTCATCGCGATCTCGCTCAGCACCTGGAACACAATCGGCTGGTTGGCGGCGTGCGTCACACCGCCCACCGTTCCCGTGATGTTGGCCGTGAACGGCCCCGGCCCGCTCGACACCGTCCCACCCAGCGTCGTGCCGTTGGCGCCGCTGGCCGCCAGCCCCGACGGCGCGCCCGTGTAGCTCACGGTCACCGTCAGCGGATAACTCGCCGGATTGATCTGCACCGCAGGCACGCTGGCCGCCCGGCCGTTGATGAGCTGCACCGTCGAGGTGGGCAGCGTTGTCAGCGTGAAGTCCACTAGTCGGATGCTGGTCGTCAGAGTGTTGTTCGCGGTGTTGGTTTCCTGCACTGCGTTGTTGGTGTTCACGTCAACCTGCAGCGAGCCCGTGATGTCAGCCGGCGCCGCCGCCAGCTGTGGCACGTTTACGTTGACCGTTGCCAGGGCGCTGCCGCCCGCCGGAACATTCGGTCCCGTCCCCGATCCCACCGGGCTCCCGTTGATCCTGAGCACCACGTCGTAGCCCGCCGGCGCATCGTCGAGCCCGGTATTGTTCACGCGGATCGTGATCGTGCCCGCCCCGCCCATCTGCCCGATGATCTGCGTGGCCGGCGCCGGCACCGTCAGGTCGATGTTCCCGTTCGTCTGCGCGGCCAGCGTCAGCGAGTTGTTCCCCAGCGCGCCCGAGCTTTCCAGCGGGTCCTTGTTGATCGTGCAGCTCAGCGTGTTCGCGCCCGCGAAATTGGTGGGGACCACGAAATTGAAGGTGATCGTTCCGCCGGTCGTGTTCGGCTGCACGACCGGAATCGTGTTCGACCCCAGGCTCCGCGTTCCCAGGGGCCCGGTCAGGGAGCACGCGAACGTGTCAGCTGCGTTCGAGGGCACGTTCCCCGTGTTGTGGACCTGGAACGTCACCCCGCGGTTCTGACCCGCCAGGAACGGCGGACCGCCGGCGGCCGTGAAGGCCAGGTTCACCATCGAGAGGTCGATCTGCGCCGCCGTCAGCGTGAGGCTGGCGGTCAGCGTGTCGTTGGCGGCGTTGTTGTCGAATTGCGCCGCCGGAGTGATGCGCACCTGGAAGTTGTGCGTTCCCGAACCGTTCGGCCAGATCACCGGAATCGGCGCCACCACCGACTGGCCCGAAGGGATCGCCGGTATGCCGGCGCTGAATTGGAACCCGGGGAAGTCAGCGCTCGTCACCACCAGGTTGTTGCTCGAGGGCGACGATCCCGTGCTGCCAAGGTTCCGGATCGTGACGTTCACCACGCCCGCTAGCGTCCCGATCAGGTTCGTCGCCGTGAAGCTCTGCACCGCCAGGTCAACGTTGCCGATCACCACCGGCACCACGTCGGTGCTCGTGGTTCCGCAGCTCGCCGTCTGCACCACGCATCCCGGATTGCCGATTCCGACCAGCTGCCCGGGCGTGCCCGGCGTCAGGTTCGGCACGGTGATGCGTCCGCTCACCTGCACGCTTTGTCCAGGCGCGAGCGGCGGCGCAACATCCACGTCGGTCCCGCCAATCTCTGTGCCGGCGCTGTCGGTAAGAGACAATCGCACCTTGACGGTCTGCGTCAGCGGCGCTTTGCCCACATTCGTCACCGTCGCCGTCACCTGCACGCTGCCGGTCGGGATCGGCGTGGGATCGTTGCTTGTTGTCGCCGGGCCGCGGCTCGCCTGCGCGCGCGCTCCTTTCACCGGCACTGCCCCGCTCACCGACGTCACATTCGTGATCTGCACTTCAATGTCCGGCAGCGCGGCGTCGCTGGTCTGCGGTCCGGGCGGCAGGCCCTGCACCGTGCCGTTGTCGCCCTGGAAGTCCACAATGCGCCAGCCGTCGCCCGATTCCCGCGACATCCGTACCGAAAGCTGTTCCACCTGGTGGTAGACCAGGTTGGGATTGTTCTGGAACGAGTAGTTTTGCTCCCAGTCGGCGCGCACCGTGGCGTCGTTGCAGTTCACCTGCGCCTGCGAGATGCGCAGGTTGATGTTCATCGAGGCCAGCGTCTGGAACGTGCGCCGCACGTTCTCCTGCAGCTGCGTGTAGCCGGAGAACTGCGTCGCGTCGAAGTACCCGAGGAAGCGCGAAGACTGCAGGGCCACGTACGCGTCAGCCAGGTTGCGCAGCGTGGTCGGCGGATCGTCGTACGCCGTGGGCAGCACGTGCAGCGTCGTATCCGTGGTGTTCTTGTTGCCCGAAGCGTCCGTCGTCACCAGGCGCACGCGGTAGTCGCCCGGCTGCAGCGAGCAGGTCACCGCCGTGAAGTCCGGCGCGCTCGAGGTAAAGCCCGGCAGCGGATTGCACGATCCGCTCGCCGCGCACAGCGACCACTCATAGCTGGTGATGTTCGCGCCGCCGCCACTGGGCGCCGTGTATCGGAAGCTGTTCCCCACTTCCACCGACTGCTCGCCCAGCGCCCCGCCGCCCGCCGGGCTGCCGCGCAACTGGTCGAGCCAGTTCTGCGTGATCTGCGCAATGTTGCCGCTGGCATTGTTCGCGGCCCCGCCCAACCCTTCCCCGGCCGCTCGCAGCGCGCCCTGCAGCGTGCCGTTCACCTCGTTGAAAGCGCCGGCCAGGGCTTGGTTGAATGCCTCATCGGGCGCGCGCCCGTTGAGCGCCTGCTGCGCCGCGTCGAAGCGCGCCTTCAAGTCCGACTGCGCCGTGCCCGCCGCCTGCTCGATCGCCGAGCGCGCCCGCTCGGCCGCCGAGCGCACCGCGTCCACCTGCGCCTGCAGGTCGGAGTCGGCGCGGCTCACGTCGCGGTTCTGCTTGTTGGCGCTGTCAATTTCCGATTTCGATTGCGCTGCCTGGTTGGCAATCTGGTCGGCCACGCCGCCCAGCGCTGTCAGCGCCGACGTTCGCTCCTGCTCGATCAGGTCTTCGTAGCCCTTGCGCAAGGCCGCAGCGTCCCCGGTCGGCGCACCCTGGATGTTGATGACCGCCACCACGTCAGCGCCCTTGGAGCGGCTGAACGTGATCGTGCGCGGGCCCGGCGCCGCATTCGCATCCGCCGCGATGTGTACGTTCACCGCCGTGTTCGTGCCGCCCGGATTCAATCTCGCCTGCACGCCGCCGCCGGCAACCGTGACTTTGTTCACGCCGCCCAGGTTCGAACCCGTCGCGACCGCGTCCACCGCCGTGCCCACCAGCAGCGCTCCCGGCGCCAGCGCGCTTAGCACGCCCGCGGCGGTTTCCTGCAACGCCTCCTGCATCTCCTGCGGGGTGGCTTTGCGCTTCGACGGCGCCTTGCCGCCCGGCACGCTCACGAAGTCGCCCGCGCCGCAATGCTCTTCCCCGCCCACGCTCGGATCGGCGTTGCCGATCTTCGTATCGCCGTCAAAGCAGACGAAGTCGGTGTTCGACGCCGACGCGTTCGACGAAAAATGCGTTCCGATGACGCCGGCAACCGCCGTCGGCGTGCGCAACTGGAAGCTGCCGCCGTCGCGCGTGATCTTGGTGACCTCGGCCCGCATTCGCCCGTACGTCAGCGCCAGCGACGTCTGCTGCGAGCGCGCATCGTGCTGCACGATGCGCAGTTCGGCCTGCGACCCGACCGAGAGAATCGATTCATCCAGCAACTGGATGCGCGCCCGTCCGCCCTTCTCCGTGCGCACCAGGTCCTGCCATACCAGTTCCGAGCCCTTCTTGGCGTCCGTCGACGTCTGTGCCTTGCCGCTGCCGCGCACAATGTGCGCCACCGGGAGCAGCGCCGTGATGCTGCCCGCCTTCGTGTTCACCGTGGGCTTAGGGGGCGGAGCGGCTTCCAGTGGCTGGACTGCCGCCAACAACACGCCCAGAAGGCAACCGACGACCGGACGACGATTCATAGTTCCTCTGTTCCCCTCTTCAACAGTCCCGGTCCCGCCCGATTCGTCCCCCGCGTTCGCGTCGCGTCTTCGGCGACGCTGACGTGGGTTAAGCCCGTCTCGCGTTCAGCTCGCCAGCCCGCGGACACACTTCCGCCCGCGCCCGCCGTCAGCACTGAACTACGCCGGAAACCGGGTACAAGTACGCTGGCACCTTGCGCTTGGAACCCCCCACACGCCCGCTTTTGGCGTGTTGGGGACTGAGTTACGCCTGCTTTTCTCTGGGGAAGGCTTCGGCGCGAATTATTTGATTAAGAGTTTCACCTGTCAAGAAAATTGCGAGTTGCTGAAGCCCTCCCCGCCGATTTCCCTTGCGCTCGGGCGATTACCTTAAGTGCTTTTGCCATGAGCCTTTTGCCTCGAAAACTCACTTGACAGCGCCGCCCTATGACCGCACCATCTATGGACGCCAATCGGCGCGGCTTCTCGCGCCGAGTCTTCAGTCGCCCTGTCAACCAGTCACCCCGCCGGGCTGCCCCCGAATCCGGGCAGACCGTCTCGGACTGGCCGCGCCGTTTTCTGGCGCTGTGGAGGGCCTGAGGTAGATGCTTGTTTTTTCTGGAAGATGTCGCGCAGTTGGTGCTCTGGCTGCTCCTCGGCCTGACGTGGGTCAACCTCGTCTTCTTGTGTTTCGTCTTCTACCGCCGCCTTTCGCGCAAACGCTACTTCGCGGCCAAGGACGCCGCTCGTGAGCACTACCGCCCAATGATTTCGCAGTTTGCCGCCGGCCACATACCCGTCGAGGCCGCCGCCGCCGTGCTGCGCAACGCTCGCACCGTCCCCGAACAGGACGCCGTCCGCGACGCGCTCTTCCTCGAAGCCGCGCCCGCCGATCGCGAGCGCACTACCGAATTGCTCTTTGCCCTGGGAATGGTGGAAGCGTGGGCCAAGCAAGCCTACGGCAAGCGCCAGGCACAGGACGTGGTCCGGCGCGCCCTGCGCCACGAGGCGGCGCCGCTGGCGCCCGCCAACTCGACCGCCCGGCGCGCCACCAGAAGCAGCCTGCGCATGCTGGCCGTCCCCCGCGCTCTGGCCGTCAATCGCCTCGCTCACCTTCGCCCCGAGGTGGCCCAGGTCTTCGCCGCCGAAGCGCTGAAGGATCCCTCGCCCGAGGTTCGCCGCGTCGCCGTGCGCGCCCTTGGTCGCACCCGCCATCCCGCTGGCGTTCCCTTGCTCGCCGCCGAGATCGAGCGGTCCTTTGCCGCCGGCAACGACATTTCCCTGCGCACCGCCAAGGCGGCGCTGGTCGCCTACAACCTTGAGGACCTGCACCTGTTCGTCCCGCTGCTGCGCCACCCCAGCCGCCGCATGCGCTTCGTCGTTGTCGACACCGTCCGCCAGATCGCCGAGCGCGCCGCCCGCAAGGCCCCGCTCAACCGCAACGACTTCCCCATCGAGATGCACCAGCTCCTGCTCAACGAGCTGGCGCGCGACGAGTTCGCCGACGTGCGTGCCCGCACCGCCTCCGTCCTGCGCCACTTCCGCGACGCCGCCGCCGTCGAAGCCCTTCGCAAGCTCACCACCGACGAAGACGAGTTCGTGCGGCTGCACGCCGTGCGGGCCTGCGGCGACCCTTACCTGCCGCAGCTCCTGTCCGCCGTCACCGACCGCCTCGGCGACCCGCGCTGGCGTGTTCGCGAGGCCGCCGTGAAGTCCATCACCGCCTTCGGACAGGCCGGCGACCAGGAACTCTACCGCTACTTCATCCAGTCGCCCGACCGCTACGCCTGCGAGCAGCTCGCTGAGGAAATCCAGCGGCGCGGCCTGGTGCTGCAACTCATGGACCTGCTCCAGGCTTCCACTTCCGGCCGCGCCTCGCCGGGCAGCTCGGCGCATCACGGCGCGCAGCTCGCCACCGCCGTCTTCCAGAAGCTGGTCATGCTCGGCAAAGGATCGCTGCTGCTGCACGCCGCGCAGTCGCCCGAGCTCGATGCCAACACCCGGCTGAAGCTGCTCGACCTGGTGGCGGCCCAGCCCACCCAGCTGACCCTTTCCACCTTCGCCTATCTGGCCCAGACCGATCCCGGCCCGGTCGGCGAACACGCCGCCGAACTGCTGCGCCATATCAGCGAAGCGTCGCGCGCGGCCGCCGCGGGGAGCGACCATGCATAGCTTCATCCTCAAGCTCTTCGACTACGCCAACGCGATCATCCTGCTCTACTTCATCGCCGCCAACGTGATCTACACCATCCTCATGTTGGTCTCGCTCTACAGCGTCACCCTGCACTCGCGCCTGGCCGGCCACTACGGCCACGACCACCTCGCCGCCTCGCCGGTTACGCCGCCCGTCGCGCTCATCGTTCCCGCTTTCAACGAACAGGACGGCATCGTGCAGACCGTCATGTCGCTGTTCGACCTGAACTATCCGGAAAAAGAAATCATCGTCGTTGACGACGGCTCGACCGACAGCACGCTCAACCGCCTCATCGAGAGCTTCCAGCTCCTGCCGCTCGACCTCGTGTATCGCCCGGTGCTGCAGGCCAGGCACCCGTACGCGCTCTACTACAGCCGGCAGTATCCCGAGCTGCTTGTTGCCTCCAAGCAGAACGGCGGTAAGGCCGACGCCGTCAACGTCGGCATCAACCTCGCCCGCAGTCCCTACTTCTGCACCGTCGACGCCGACTCCATCATCGAGCGCGATGCCCTGCTGCGCCTGATGGCGCCGGTCTTCAACTCGCACGTGAACACCGTCGTCTCCGGCGGCATCGTCCGCATCTCCAACGGCTGCCGCATCGTGAACGGCCGCGTGCACGAGATTGACCTGCCGCAGGGCTGGCTGGAACGCTGCCAGATCGTCGAGTACATGCGCACTTTCCTCTTCGGACGCCCCGCCTGGAGCTTCCTCCATGCCACCTTCATCGCCTCGGGCGCTTTCTGCATGCTGCATCGCGAGACCGTGATCGCCTGCGGCGGCTTCAAGCTCGACACCGTCACCGAAGACATCGACATCATCGCCAGCATTCACCAGTACATGCGCGCCCGGAAGTGGAAGTACCAGATGGCCTTCACCACCGACCCGGTCTGCTGGACCGAGTGCCCGCGCACCGTCAGCATGCTTGCCCGCCAGCGCCGCCGCTGGCAGCTCGGCCTCATGCAGACGGTCATGAAGCACGAGAAGATGATCTTCAATCCCCGCTACGGCATGCTCGGCATGCTCAGCATGCCGTTCCACGCTTACGTGGAAGCCATCGGCTGCGTGATCGAAGCGGCCGGCACCATCCTGGTTCCCTTCTCCTTCCTGGTCGGCGCCATGCCTTTCTCGCTCTTCCTGCTGCTGGTGTTCCTCGCCATCGGATACGGCACATTGCTTTCGATCGCGTCGGTCTTGCTCGAAGAAACGACGGTCCGGCGCTATCCCACGATTCGCAACGTCATGACGCTGGTCGGCTACGCCATCCTTGAAAACCTCGGCTATCGCCAGATGGTGACCTTCTTCCGCGCGCAGGGCGTGCTGCGCTTCTTCACCTTCGGCAAAAAAACCTGGGAGGTGGTCACCAAGAAGGGCGTGGCCGCCGCGGGAGCGCGCTCGTGATCGGCTGGATCTGGCGCTGGATCAGCAATCGCGTGATCGCCGGCGTGATCATTCTGTTCGTCGCCGTCGGCGTGTACGAGTTCCGCTTCAAGCCGCAGTACAAGCCCATCTACGAGCAGGGCGTCGCCGACTACCGCGCCGGCCGCTACGCCGCCGCGCTCACCGAGCTGCAGCGCGCTTACGAGATCGCGCCCAACGCCGTAGACGTCATCATGATGATGGGCTGGACCGAGCTGAAGCTCCGCCACTTCGAAGAAGCGCGCTTCTACTTCGACCGCGTGCTCCGCATTGATCCGCGCCTCGAGGAAGCCCGCATCGGCGCCTCCTTCGTCGCTATGGAGACCGGCAAGGGCGAGCTCGACGCGCGCCTGCTCGCCAAGGTCCTCGACCGCCGCTCCGGCGATCCCAACGTGCGCATCCTCATCGCCGCCGCGCTGGTCAACGAAGGAAAGAATTTCGACGCCGCGCGCCTGTATCGCGACCTCTCCGGCGATCGCCATTACGGCAACGCCGCCCGCCTCGCCCTCGAGCAGATGTACGGCATGAAGGGCTTCACCGACAAGATGGCGGAAGAGCTCCCCCCCGCAAATCGCCCCGCGCAACTCCAGTTCCGCTATCGCGCCGATGCCGGCGGCTTCTTCGAGCAGCAGAAGGGCGACGCCTGGGCCCCCTTCTACATCGCCGGCGTGAACCTCGGCCCCGCCGCTCCCGGCTATTATCCCGGCTCGCCGCCCACCGACGGCGACTTCTACGCCGCCTGGATCAAGCAGGCCGACAATCTCTCCGGCAACGTGCTGCGCGCCTACACCCTGCTGCCTCCGGGCTTCTACCGCGCCTATCGCCACTATGTCGCCAACGGCGGAAAACTGAAGCTGTTCCAGCAGGTGTGGATCGGCGAGCCGCCCAACAACGATCTTTACGATCACGGCTTCGTGGAAGAAACGCGCGCCGAAATCCGCTACGTGGTTGACTCCATCCACGGACGCGGCGACGTGCCGCCGCGCCGCACCCGCGGCAGCGGCATCTATGACAGCGACATCTCCGGCCACGTCGCCGCCATCCTCTTCGGCCGCGAAATCGAGCCCTCGATCGCGATCCGCACCAACGTCATCAACCTCGGCCGGAGCTCCTACAACGGCCAGTACATTTCAATTTCCGGCGCAACCGCCACCGAGGTCTGGTGCGCCGAAATGCTCGACTACCTCGTCCGCTACGAGACCGACACCTACAACTGGCAGCATCCCGTCGCGATGGTGAACTGGCCGCCGCTCGATCCCATCGTCCATCCCACCGAGGCGCCCACCAGCGAAGAAGTCCGCTTCCGCATCCGCCGCGGCGAGCAGTTGGCCGCCCCCAAGGAACTCGAAGACGACACCGACGTCGTCTCCATCGACGAAGCCAGGTTCCGCGTTTCACCCGCTTTCCGCGCCGGACTCTTTGCCTCATACCACGTCTATCCGTTCTTTCCCGATTTCCTCCTCCTCGACCCCAAGTACCTGCGCGCTCGCGACTCCATCGGTCCCAACCCGGTGTTCGGCTACCTGCAGGAGCTGCGCGGCCGCATTCCCTATCCGCTGGTCATCACCGAGTTTGGTCTGCCCAACTCGATTGGCATCTCGCACTTCCATCCTTACGGCTGGCACCACGGCGGCCAGACCGAGCAGGACCAGGCCGCCGCCCTCGTCCATTTGTGGCGCGGCATTCGCGAGTCCGGATGCGCCGGGGGCGTGGTTTTCGAGCTGATGGACGAGTGGTTCAAGCACAACTGGCTCACCGTCGACTTCGAAAAGCCGCTCGAACGCGCCAATCTGTGGCTCAACGACCTCGATCCGGAAAAGCGCTTCGGCCTGCTCGGTTTCCATACCTCCAAGTGGAAGCTCTTCGCCGCCGCTGACGACGCCGCCTGGCAGGCCGAGCAGTTGCTCTACACCGGTTCCGGCAACCGCGCAGACGAATCGGGCCCGCGCTTGCGCAGCCTGCGCTTTGCCAGCGACGAGGGCTACCTGTATTTGCGCCTCGATGTCACCTGCCTGGAGTGCCGCGGCCGCGCCGCTCGCGGCAAGACCGCTGGCGCGCTCGCCGATCGCGCCTACGTCGTCGCCATCAACACCACGCCCAACCTCGCCGGCATCCGCCAGCTTCCTTTCTCGCGCCTCGACCTGAAGAGCGGCGCCAACTTCCTGCTCTTCCTCGGTTCCCCCACCGAATCGCGTCTGCTGGTCGCCGACAACTACAACCCGTTCGCGCTCGTTCCCAAGCCCGGCGTGCCCGGCGAAACCGCGCTCATCTATCGCCGCAACTACACGCCTGCATTGCAGCTCGCCGGCTCCTTCGGCGAGTTCGTCGTCGAAACCAACCGCCGCCGCTTTGGACGCGACGGCACCGCCTACCCTGCGCACCGCTACAGCCGCAGCGTGTTGCGCTACGGCAACCCGAATCCCTCGGCGCAGGACTATGATTCGCTTTCCGAGTGGTACGCCGACGCGAAGCGCAACCTCATCCTCGTCAGGATTCCCTGGGGCAAGCTCGTGCTCACCGATCCCTCGAGCCGGCAGGCGTTTTTCGGCTACGATGCCGAAGCTCACGTCCGCTCCATCCTTACGCCTGCGATTGAGCTTTCCGTTTACGAGCTGGCAAACGCAACCACCGCCGACAAGCTCTCATCGGCGCGGCTCGTGGCCAGCTATCCCCCGGCCAGCGGCGGAGTAGTGCAAAATGTGCAGCGCGTCGGCTGGAAGGATTGGCAGGCCGTCGCTGCCGATCCCTATGTGAAGAAGTCTTACTATGCGATCCAGAAGGAATTCTCGGCCGTTACCGGTCGCGCGCCTGCCGTGGAAAATCGCGGCTTGCGCGCTGACCGCGCTGCTGCTGATGGCGGCGGCCCCCCCGGCCGATAAAGACGACCTGCTCCGCGACGCCGACGCCTATGCCGACCAGGGCCGGCTCGCTCAGGCGCGCAGCGCTTACGAGCGCGCCATCGCCGCCGGCGCCCGCCTGGACAACGATTTCCCCCGCGCCTACAACCTCGGCCTCTGCTACCTGAACGGCAAACCGCAGGATTTCGGCAAGGCGGCGCAGTGGCTCGAAAATGCCGTCCGCGCCAACCCCAGGCATGACGACGCCCGCATCAACCTCGCCCACGCTTACGCCTGGGGGCGCCGCTTCGACCGCGCGCTCGAACAGTTCCGCATCCTCTACGCCGCCCACCCTGACTCGACCGCGCACATCAACAGCATCCTCGAGACCGGATACGCCGCCAATCGCATGGACGAGGTCGCTCCCATCGTGCAGGAATACCTCGAGCGCCGCCCCAGCGACGTCAACACGCGCCTCGCCTACGCCCGCATTCTCGGCTACCAGCGCCATTTCCCCGAGGCGATGGCGCAATACCAGTCGGTCCTTGCCGATGACCCTTCGAACCTGGCCGCGCAGATCGGCCAGGCGCGCATCGCCTCCTGGCAGGGCGATTTGGCCAACGCGCTCGAACTCTACGCCAAGGTCCTGCGCCGCAATCCCAATCTGTACGACGCCGAAGTCGGCCGCGCCTTCGTCCTGCTCTGGATGGGCAAGAAGGAAGAGGCCCGCCCGCTGTTCGAGGCCCTCGCCAAACGCAATCGCAACGACAAAGACGTCGCGGCTGCCCTGAAGGAGATCGGCCCGCCCGCGCCGATCGTGCTGCCCTCGGAGTCGCGCGACGCCGCGGCCGCCGGAAGAACGCCCGCGCCTTCCGAGGTGTCAGCCGCTATCGCGGGCGAGAAGCCTGCCGCTCCTGCCAACGTGCCGCCCGATCCCGCGCTCGTCCTGCGCGAGCTGATGTTCAAGGCCGAAGGCGCCGCCGCGCGCGCCGACTACGTCGAGGCCATCCACTTCTACCATCAGGTGCTCGAGAAAGACCCGTCGCGCACCGACGCAGCGCTGCAAATCGCCCGCGTGCTCTCCTGGTCGCGGAACTACGCCGCCTCTGTCGGGCAGTACGACGAGCTGCTCGCCAGCCATCCTGAAGCGCTCCTTGCCCGCGTCGAGCGCGCCCGCGTGCTCTCCTGGTCGCACGAGTTCGAAAAATCAACCGCGGGCTACGCCGAAGTCCTCGAGCAGATCGAGAAAGATCCCGAAGCCGCCGCGAAAGCGGGCGTCGCACCCAATGACGTTCGCCTCGAGTACGCCCGCGTGCTCTCCTGGTCGCGGAAATACGACCAGAGCCTCGAGCAGGTCGCGAAACTCCTCCCGGAAAAACCGGAGGCGAAAGACTTCGACGCCGTCCTGCTGAAGGCGCGCGTGCTCTCCTACGCCAGGCGCTACGACGAGTCCCTCGCCGCTTACGACGTCGCGCTCTCCCTCAAACCCGGCGACGTGGAGGCGCTCACCGGAAAAGGCCAGGCGCTCTACTGGTCGGGCAACCTGCCGGCGGCGGCGGCGGTCCTGCGGCCGCTCGTCGTGCAGCAGACGGAAGAGAAAAAACCAAACACCGACACCAGCTTCACCCTCGCCGCCATCGAGCACGGCCTCGGCCACAACGCCAGGGCCCTCACCTTGCTCTCGTCGGTGCCCGCCACCGCCGACGCCAGGCAGCTTCGCGGCAGCATCGCGCAGGCCATGCGCCCCGAGCTGCGCCTGCGCGTGGGCATTGAAGACGACGCGGAAATCGCCGCCTCACCCGCCATCCCCACCACCGGCATTCGCGCGTCGCGCTACTCGGCAGCCTTTGAGTTCAGCCTCACGCCCGACCTGCGCGCCGAAGTTTCCAATGTCGTCTCCACCACCATCAGCAGCAATCCCCTGCTCGCCAGGCACGGCAGCGAAGCCACGGTGGTGGAAACCATGGGCCGGCTCATCTTCCGCCCCATGCCCTGGATGCAGATGGCCGTCGCCGCCGGCAGCGCGCAGACCGGCGGCGGCGCTTCGGGCAAGACGTCGCAGTTCATCTACGAACTGCACCCGGCGTTTGTCTGGAAAGACCTTCGCCTCGACGTCAGCTCCACGCGCCACGCCGCCGACTACACGCCGCTGGCCGCCATGGACAACGTGGTCGTCCGCCGCGAAACCGTCGCCCTGAGCTACAACCTGCGCAAGCGCTGGATGATGGGCGGCGAGTACTGGCACGGCGCCTACGGCGCCCGGATTCCCGCGCAAACGACGCCCCTCAGCACCAGCGCCGACGGCGGCGCGCTCTTTTTCAGTCCCACGGTCTACCGCAACGACCGTCTCTCAGTCGAAGCCGGCGTCCGCTATGACATCTTCCGGTTCGCCGATAGCGCCGCCGCCTTCGCGCTGACGCCCACCGTCGGTTCAGCGGGCTTCTTCACCCCACGCCTCTACCAGCGCTACTACGGCACGGGACGCGTGAGCTGGGACGCGCACAAGCGTCTGCACGTCGACGTCAACGGCACCTTCGGACCGCAGCGCGTCTTCAGCTTCGACCCGCAGGCGCCGGCCGCGTTTTTCGGACGCACCGGCAGCGTCGGCACGCTCCTGAGCATGCCGTTCCCGCGCCTGCGCCCCTTCCTCGCCTGGGACTACTTCTACACAAATACCGCCAGCTCCCCCGGCCAGCGCGACGGCAGCTATCGCTCGAATGTCGTCTCGTTCGGGCTCTCGACTCGCTTCTGATCACAGCTTTGAATTGTCATCCCGGGCGCATCCCGGGCCCCAGCACGCCCGATTTTGGCGTGCTGGGGCGGAGGAGCGAGGGATCTGCATTCGGGTTGCAGCGACGCCCGCCGGCACGCCGCCACACACTGGGTGACCACCACTTCTGTGGCGCCGACGCCCTCGTCCGCGTGCTCGCGCCTCCACTGCTTTGCACCATGTAGCGGCGGGTGGCCTCTCAAAGCCTTCCTTTGGCTTGAGTGGCGCAGTTCAAGGCTCTCCTTCGTGACATTCGGGGTTTGCCTTCCTTTCCCTCACAACTCTGTCAACCCCCTTCTTGCTGACCTTTTCGCGCAACCGCTACAAAACGCGCACGATAAATTCCTGCGCCGCCTTCCCATTCTCCCCACCCAATCTGCTACGCTGGAAGCAGGCCCGCGCACACGCGCGGGCTTTGCTCTTTGACAACTAACTCCTTGCGGCGGCTGTATATGCCTGCAACTTCTTTAGATCGGCTGTATTGGCGGGAATTTCCCGCTAAGTTCGTGATCTGTAAAGACCGGGGGAGGGGGAGGGTGCCGGGGTCGCGTGCGCCCCTATTTGTTTTGCAAACCCGCCGTTTCCGACTAAACTTACGGGCACACTTTTTCGCACATCCCCACAGTGTGCGCGTGAGGCGCAGCCATGGACGAAAATTCTGTCCTCGGGGCCTACCGTCTTGAAGAGAAGCTCGGCGAAGGAGGCATGGGCGTGGTGTATCGCGCCTGGGACACCGAGCTCGACCGCCAGGTCGCCATCAAGACGCTGATCTCGCACATGGTCTCCGACCCTGAGGTCCTGGAACGTTTTTCGCGCGAGGCCAAGGCCGCATCGCGGCTCATGCATCCCTCGATCGTCACCATCTACCACGTCGGCGCCCACGGCGAGACGCGCTTCATCGCCATGGAGTACGTGGAGGGCAAGACGCTGAAGAAGGCCATCGGCGGCAAGCCCATGCCGCTCACGCAGATCTGCTCCATCGCCATCCAGCTCGCCGACGCGCTCGTGCTCGCGCACGAAAAGAACGTGGTGCATCGCGACCTGAAGGCGGAAAACGTCATGCTCACGCCGCGCATGACGGCCAAGATCCTCGACTTCGGCCTCGCCAAGCTGAAAGAGCCCGAGAGCCAGGCCGCGACCGACGCCACCGTTCTCACGCAGGTCGGCGTGGTGCTCGGCACCGTGAGCCACATGTCGCCGGAGCAGGCGCTGGGCCTCGAAGTTGACGGCCGCACCGACATCTTCGCCCTCGGCGTCATGCTCTACGAGATGACCACCGGCCAGATGCCCTTCACCGGGCCCAACGCGCAGGCCGTGCTCGCTCGCGTCCTGAACCAGGAGCCGGCGCCGGTGGCGCAGCTCAATCCCGACGCGCCGCCCGAGCTGGCCGAGCTGGTCCACGCCTGCCTGCGCAAGGACCGCAACATGCGCCCGCTGGCGGCTGAAGTGCTCGCCAGGCTGAAGCGCATCGAAGCATCGCTGAGCGTGAGCAAGATTTCCTCGATGGAGATCCGCTCTGCCGGTCCGGCCATCACGCCCTCGTCGCCGAACCTGACGCCGGTCATGCCCATTCCGCAGGCCGTAGCCGTCCCCACGGTCACGCCCGTCGCTCCCGCCGCTGCCACTTGGGAAAAAGCCGCGCCCGTCCGCGGACCGCTGGTGGATGCCGATCCCGCCAAGCTGAAGACCGCAACGCTTGTCTACCGCGCGGTGCACGGCCTCAAGATCGCGCTCTCGCTCGGATTGCTCACGGTGCCGCTTGCGTTCCTGTCGCACTTCTTCATCAGCGGCAACGTGATCAAGCCCGAGGTCGTTCAAGGCACCCGGTTCCTGAGCGTTGTGAGCGCCATCGTGGAACCTGCCCTGGGATGGGCGCAGCGCGTCTTCAACTTCAACTACCAGGTGCAGGGTTGGAACTTCGTCACGCTGGGGTTCTTCGTCGCGGCCTTCATCGTGCGCCACCTCATCCTGGTGTGGTTCAGCCGCGTCGACAGCGCCGCCAAGAACAGGATGGTCGCTTACCAGACCGCGCTCGCCTCCAGCCCCAAGGCGCTGGCCGATCGCGCCTCCGGACATCGCCTGCAGATGATGCGTGAAGCCGCCGGCTCGGCCTCGGACCGCCGCCGTCTCGCCTTCCTCGCCGCGGAAGTTACCAACCTTGAGCAGCGCCGGCAGAATGAAGACGCCAACACGCTCGCCCGCTGTCTGGGCGAGTACCACAAGTTCGCCGAAGGCATCCTGCGCAAGAACAACGCGTGGAAGTCCGGCTGGACAGGCGATGCGCTCCAGGCCGCGTTCAACACCCCGGCCGACGCGCTGAACGCCGCGCAGGAACTGCTCACAGGCCTGGCGTGGTTCAACCAGGGATTCCAGCACATGCGCGAACCGCTGGCGGTCCACGTCGGCCTGAGCGCGGGCGAAGTCACCTTCCCCGCCGACTCGGCCATCCAGCAGCTGCGCGATCCGCAGCTGGACCTGGCCGGCCATCTGGAACAACAGGCCCCCGCCGGCGCACTTCGGCTTACGCGCGAGCTGCACTCCGAGCTGGGCGCTCCCGCGGGATTCACCGAAGTGGAACCCACATCCGGCGGACGCGCCGCCCTCCAGTGGCGCGCGCCCGGCAGCTCGGCTGCGAGCGCCGGCTAGCCGCTGTCGCTGCTCGCAAGCTCGATCAAGCATCTCGGCCCGCGCTGGCATCCAAAGCAACCGAGGCACGACTGCTTGGAGCTGAACGAGAACCTGATCTTTGCTCGCGCCTTTTTTCGCCAGCCGCGGATGCTCGGCTCGTTGGTCCCCAGCTCACGCTTCCTGGTGAACCGCGTCCTCGACGGCGCCGACCTGGCCAGCGCCCGCCTTGTAGTCGAGTTCGGGCCCGGCGTCGGCGCCTTCACCCGCGAACTGCTGCGCCGCCTGCCGGCGTCGGCCACCCTGCTCGCCATCGAGAGCAATCCCGACCTGGTGCTCTACCTCCGCCAGTCACTCACGGACCCGCGCCTGCTGCTCGCGCCGGCTTCGGCGCAGTCGGTGGTTGCCCTGCAGCGCCGTTTCGGGCTCCCGGAAGCCGACGTCATCATCTCCGGCGTGCCCTTCAGCGTGATGTCGCCATCCAAGCGCGACAAGATCGTCCGCAATGCCTGGCGCGCGCTTCGTCCCGGTGGCCGTCTGCTCGTCTATCAGTTCAGCGGCGCCGTGCTGCCGTCGCTGCGGCATGCCTTCGGCGAAATCCACCAGGAGTTCGAGCCGCTGAACATCCTGCCGGCGCGCATTTTCCGCTGCACCCGGAACGGCAAACGCGGCCTGGCGCCGCGCGCCGCCTGACGCTGGTTCCCTTCAGACAAAGTCCTATCTCACCACGAAGCCACGAAGACACGAAGTCGATCCAGCACTTTGCATCTTCGTGTCTTTGTGGTGACAGGGTCTTTTCGTCAAACGGGAAACGTGAAACGGCCGGTCACACTGGCTTCACCGCCACCTGCCCGGTCCGCTCCTGTTCGAACACGTAGGCCGGCGCGGCCACGCGGCGCAGCGGCCAGATGTACACCTTCAGTTCTCCCGCGTAATACAACAGCGGCGCGGCATCCGGCAGCTGAATTCCCGCCGCCGACGCGACCGTGTTGCGCTCGATGGAGGCGGTCGCGTCCTCCAGCGGCCACGGCAGGTGATGGATATCGGCGCGGTACAACGCCCCGCGCGCGCCGACGCGGTACAGGCAGTAACGCTCCGTCAGGAAATGCTCCAGCGATCCGCGCTGCGGGTTCCGCGGATTGCCGGCCGGCGCGTAGCGTGCCAGGAATTCCGCCTCGGCGCCGTAGCGGCGCGACCAGTATTTGAACCCGCCCTCCTCCAGCTTGATGCGCATCGCGGCGTGGAAGTATGGCAAGCCGTAGCCCAGGCGCGCTCCCAGCGCCGCCAGGAAGCTGCCCGCATCGAGGCTGAAGAAGTAAACTCCCGGTTTGCCGTCGAACGTAACGTAGGTCCGCACGTTCAACTCGGGGAACGAAGATGTGGGCGGCAGCGGCGGCAGCAGCCGCGCCCGATTGCCCGCGATCTGGAACGGGGTGACCGCAACCCAGGCCTGTGCGTTGTAGGTATCGAGGACCAGCGGTTGCGGCACCAGGCTTCGCAGCGCCGCCGGCGCCACCGGCCAGTGCGCAAACAACAGGTTGTGCCACCGCTGGGTGAGTACCCACGGGCCTTCCGGCAGCGGCCATGGCCGGTGCGCAACCGAACTGAGGATGGGGTCCACTCGCGCCTCGTGCCGGGCCGAATGTTACGGGGAGAAGCCACGCGCCGTCTAGCTTCTGAACCCTGAGTGCAAACCGGTGTGAGCGCAACCGGGCGCTCCCTCTTCGTTCGCGCTGTTGCGCGGCCGCATTCGCGCACTTCCGCCTCCTCCGCTAGAATCAGACCACCGCCATCCGGTGAACGACGTTCTCCATTTCGTTTCGCGCCACGGCTACACCGCCATCGCGCTGGTGGTGTTCTTGGAGGCCGTGGGCCTTCCCATTCCGGCCGCGCTGGCCCTGCTGGCCGGAGGCGCCGCCATCGCCCTCCACCAGCTCCGCATCGACATTTTGCTCGTCACCGCCACGCTGGCCATGCTGCTCGGCGACGTGCTGCTGTTCGTGCTCGGCCGCTACACCGGCTGGACGCTGCTTGCCGTCCTCTGCCGGCTGGCCGCCAATCCTGAGAGCTGCATCCTGCGCTCGGCCGAATCGTTCTACAAGCGAGGACGCACCACGCTGGTCCTGGCCAAGTTCATTCCCGGCATCAACACCATGGCGCCGCCCCTGGCCGGCAGCATGAAGATGCGCGTGGGCCAGTTCCTCTGGCTCGACCTGGCGGGCTGCTTCCTTTACATCTTCGCCTTCGCCGGCATCGGCTTCGTGTTCAGCGGCGTGGTTGAGATGCTGGCCAGCACCTTCCACCGCTTCAGCAGCGGCGTCACCTGGCTGCTTGCGTTGGGCGTCCTCGCCTGGGCGTCCTACCACGCGTATCTGTACTGGAAGCATCGCGTGTACCGCGTGGTGCCGCGCGTACAGGCCAGCGAACTGGCCGCCAAGCTCGCGTCGCAGCAAGATGCGGCGCGCCTCGTCATTGCCGACGTTCGCAGCCACGGCTACTACGACGCCGGCGCGTCACGCATCCGCGGCTCCATCCGCATCGAGCCCAACCGCCTGCGCGATGTGCTCAACGATCTGCCGCGCGACAAGGAGATCTACCTCTACTGCACTTGAGTGCGCGAAGCCACCAGCGCCCGTGTGGCGCACATACTGCGGGAAGAAGGATTTGACGCGTACGTGGTGGTCGGCGGCCTCGCCGCCTGGCGCAAAGCCGGACTTCCGCTTGAAGTTGTGCCGCAGAGTGACCTGGTGATGCTGCCCACGTTCAGCTGAGGGGCCGCCGCGTCGCATTTCGCATCCGCCTCCTGGAGACGTCGCTTGCTACGTCTCGGGCAGCCGCTCTTCCCCATACAGCCGCGCGGTGTGCCGCACCGCCGAAATCGCGGTTGTCGCCAGCAGCCCGGCTGCGGCGATCGCGCCGGCAAAATCGTAGAGCTGCCAGCGATGTCCGAGCAGCGCCACTTCGGGCCGCCCGAGCAGCGCAAAGTTTCCCGCGATCAGCAGCAGTCGCATTTCGGTCGGCCCAATCCGCCAGAAGGAAATGCGGAACGCGCCGAAGACATACGTCGCCAGGTAGACCTCAATCGAGATCATGAAGAACGCCGCCAACACCGCCAGCGCGACCACCGGATGCATGGTTCCGGAAACCGCCAGCCCGCCCAGCAGCGCGGCGGCCCCGAATGCGTCTACGATGTGGTCCACGTAGAACCCATACCGCGGGCGCTGCCGCTCGCGCACCCGCGCCAGCGTGCCGTCCAGGCTGTCGCCGAACCAGTTCACCGCCAAGAAGAAGTTGGCCCCGATCAGCGCGTTCGGCCACCAGCGCGACAAGGCGCAGCACACGCCGCAAAGCAACATCGCCGCCGACCCGAGCGCCGTCAGATGGTCCGAGTTCACCCAGCGCGGCATGCGGCGCGCCATCCACACCAGCGCCCGCTTCTCCACCCCAGCCAGCAGGCTGCCGTGCACGCGTGTCGCCGCCTGGAACTCCGCTGCTCCGCCCGACGCCGGCCTCTTCCCTCGCCTGTCGATTTCCCGAATCGTCTCCGCCAGCGACATGTCCGCCTCCGTGGACCAATCTGACGCCCTCGGCCGGCTCGCGGCAATGCACCGGTGCTCAATTGCGGCTCAATCGCTAAATCGCATGGAGTGTTAGGGATACGTGCTGGGCTAACTAGGTCCTGCAGCGGTCTTCTTCCCCCTCGCTGCAGGAAGGGGCCTATAGCGCGGTCACGCGCCGCTGCAGCTCGCGCGCGATCTGCCCGGGATCGGTTTCCGGGCTGAAGTGCACCGGCACGCCGATCTTCACGCGCACCGTGCCGGGTTTCGCCCAATGCTTTCCGGCGGCGGCCAGTTCGTGCAGTCCTTCAATCTTCATTGGGAGCACCGGCAGCCCCAGCCGGTTCGCCAGCAGGCCGATGCCGCTGCGGAACGCCGCCATCTCGCCCGTCCTGCTGCGCACGCCTTCGGGAAACACGACCACGCTGTAGCCGCGGTCCACCGAGTCGCCGGCGAAGGCAAAGCTCTGCCGGAACCCGCTCTGCTGCGGCAGCGGGAACACGTTGAACAGCCCTGTGACCAGCCAGTAGTCGAGCCGGTCCAGCCATCGCCGGAACCAGCCGACGCCCCTGGCCGGATGCCGCAGCGCCCGCACCTGTTCACCGGCCATCGCCACCGCCAGCCGAGTGCGATAGCGCGCTGGCAGCGCCGCCATCAGGAAGCCGATGTCGATGTAGGTCAGGTGATTGCTCACCATCAGCATGGGCGCCTTCATGCCGCGCAGGTTCTCGCGCCCGGTAACCCGCGGACGCGCCATGATCATGGTGTACGGATAAGTAAGCGCGTAGTACACCAGCGGACGTATCCACGTCATGGGCCAGCGCTGCGCCCAGCGTGGAAACACGTAGCCTCGCGCCGGCTCGGTTGGCTCGGCCCCGCGCAGGGCCTCGCCGGCGGGCGCCTCAGCCTGGCTCGCGCCGTGCAGCACCTGCTCCAGTTCGCGCACCGTTGTTGCGGCTGAGAACTGCGCTTCATCGAGGTCGATCTGGTAGCGGTCCTCCAGCGCGCTCATCAATTCCACGCGATCGATCGAGTTCAGCCCCAGGTCCGTTTCCAGCCGCGCATCGGGATTCAGTTCGCCCGCCGGACGCCGCGTGATCCGCGCAATGATTTCCGCCAGCGTGCCGGCTGCGGCCGGCGCGCCACCGCCCGCGCCGAGCTGCCGCTGGACCGCGTCCTGGATCACGTTCGTCCGCGGCTTCTGCGTGGGCGTGCGGGGAAAATCTTCCTCCGGCCATACGTACCATCTCCGCATGTGCTGGAACTCGGCCAGCCGCGCATTGGCGCGCTTCACCACGTCATCGGCCGCCGCTTCATCGCGCAGCAGCAGCACCGCCACCGGCTCGGCGTTTCCGCCGCGCGCCAGGCCAACCACCACCGCGTCGCGCACTTCTTTCTGCTCGCGCAGCGCCTGCTCCAGGTCCTCCGGATGAACATTCAGGCCCTCCGGCGTGACGATCACGTTCTTGCGCCGGCCCTTGAAGTAGAGGTTCCCCTCGGCATCGAGCGCGCCCAGGTCGCCGGTGCGAAACCAGCCCTCTTCGCCCAGCACGGGTTTGAGTTCGCGCCCCTGCCAGTATCCGCTGGCGATATTTTCCCCGCGCACCAGGATTTCGCCGGTCGCCTCATCCAGTTTCAGTTCGCGCCCGGGCAGCACCTTGCCGATCGAGCGCCGGCCCATCTTGAACGGATGCTGCACGCTGATCAGCGACGTCGTCTCGGTGAGGCCGTATCCCTGCACCGCCCCGTACCCGAGGAGCCGCCAGAACTCGGCGGTCGCCGCATCCAGCGCCGCGCCGCCCGAGATGAACGCCCAGAACTTCCATCCGAACATGCGATGAATCCGGCGGAAGCGCCACCAGCGCCACAGGAATTTTTCCTTGTCGGCGGCCTCCAGGTTCCGCGCCAGCCATTCGGCGCGGCCCTGGCTCTGCGCGTCGCGCTCCAGCTTGTCTTTGAGCGCGTCCAGCAGGCGCGGCACCGTCACCACCGCCGACACGCGCTCGCGCTTCACCGTGCGCACCACCTCGCCCGGGTTGAGGTTCTCTTCGAAGATCACCGTGCCGCCGATCAGTTGTGGAATGAAGATCCCGAGGAACTGTCCGAAGACGTGGCTGAGCGGCAGCAGGTTCAGGAAGCGAATGGGATGGAACCAGCGCTCCCACTTCCGGTATTTCGCGATCTCTCCTTCGAATGGGACGAGGTTCGCCAGGATGTTGCGGTGCGAGATCACCACGCCCTTCGGATCAGCCGTGGTTCCCGACGTGAAAACAATTTCGACCGTGTCGGCCGGCTCCGCTCGTGCGGCGAGCGGACCGGCCGAACGCGACGCCACAACATCGCGCAGCGACTCCAGGGGGACCACCGGGACGTTCGCGCCCACCAGCAGCGGCGCCTGCTCGCGGCCGGCGACCGCGAGCTTCGCGTCCACTTGCTCAGCCACGCGCCGCGCAAAATCGGGCGCGGCAATGCGGTCCATCGGAACGGCCACGGCGCCGCGCGCCGCGCATCCGAAGAAGGCCGCCACCCACTCAGCGCAGTTCGGACCCCAAATCAGCACGCGCTCGCCCGGCGCCACGCCGCGCGCGTCGAGCTCACGCGCAAAGCGATATGCGGTGGCCGCCACGTCGCCGTAGGACCACCGCTGATGGCGGTAGCCGCGGCGCTGCACGTAGGCGGTCTCCGCTCCCAGCTGGCGGAAAGTCTCCAGGTACTCGGTGATGGAGTTGCGCTCGGTAGCCAACGCTAGAGTTTCCCATCTGCCGCGTGTTTTGCGAAGCGCTTCCGCGCCGGCCCCGGCCCGGACAACAAATCTTGCTTCCAGTTCCTCTAAACTAGCTGGTCGCGCACGCCTTACGGACCGGGAGCGCCGCAATGCCCAATTGGAAGAAAGCCTTGCTGGTGGGATCGTTTGCCGCCGGCGCCCTGCTGGCCCTTCGCGGCTATCGGCGCGCCTCGCTCGCCGCCGCCGGAGTCGGCGCCGCCGTCCTTGCTTCCCAATATCCGGACGAAATCCGCGACCTGTGGGACCGCGCCCCCGAACTCCTCGAGCGCGGCGCGCGCATCGCCGCCGTCGTCGCTGCCATCCGCAATCGCTGCCGCGATCGCGAAGTGGAGGACTACGAAGCCGCCATGCTCGGCGCCTAGGCCCTATTGTCCCTTCTTCTTGCCCGGCAGCCCGGTGGGGCTGTCGTGCGTGCGCTCACGATACTTCCCGCGCATGGCGCCGCCCAGCGACACCGCGTCTTCGCCAAACTTGTCGCGCAGCCGGTCGGCCGCGCTCAGCGCCTGCTGCCAGCGCTCGGCCTTCGCCGCATCGAGCAGCGACATCTGCCCTGCCTTCTCCTCCAAACCCGCCGCCTGCACTCCCAGCAGCCTGACCGCGGCGCCGCGCTTCCAGTTCCGCCGCAGCAGGTCGCGCATGACCCCGGCAATCTCCACGTCGAGCTGGGTCGATTCGGTCAGCGTCCGGGCGCGCGTGATCGTGGAAAAATCCGAGTAGCGCAGCTTGAGCTGCAGCGTCCGCGCGTGCAAGCGCCCCTCGCGCAACCTGCGTCCCACCTGCTCGCTCAGCCGCGCCAGCGTCGCTTCGAGCCGCGACACATCCGCCGTATCTTCGTTGTAAGTGTGCTCGTGGCTGATGGACTTTGGCCCCTCGCCCTCGCCCACCGGCGCGTCGAACCATCCGCCGGCGTCTTCGCCGCGCGCCTTGCCGGCCAGCGCAAGGCCCCACTTTCCGAAGCGTTCTTCGAGGAACGCGGCATCCAGCTTCGCCAGGTCGCCGATCTTGCGAATGCCGAGCGCGTTCAGCTCCGCTTCCATCACTTTGCCTACGCCCGGAATCTTGCGGACATCGAGCGGCGCCAGCAGCTCCGCTTCGTGTCCCGGCAACGCCAGCAGCACGCCGTTCGGCTTCGCCAGGTCAGAGCAGATCTTGGCCACCAGGCGCGACCGTGCCATCCCAATCGAGCAATTCAGCTTCGTCTCAGCGTGCAGGTCCTGATGCAGCGCGTGCGCCGCTCGCAGCGGCGGCCCGTGCAGCCGCTCGGTGCCCGTCAGGTCGACGTAGGCTTCGTCGATCGACGCCATTTCCAGCTTGGGAGAGAACCGCTGCAACACCGCGTGCACCCGGTGCGAATACTCGCGGTAGCGCTCCGGATGTCCCTCCACGAAGATCGCATGCGGACACGCGCGCGCCGCCCAGCGCAGCGGCATGGCCGAATGCACGCCGAACTTGCGCGCCTCGTACGACGCCGCCGCCACCACGCCCCGCTCGTTCGGCCGTCCGCCCACCACGACGGCCTTCCCTTTCAGCGAGGGATCGAACAGCTCCTCCACCGAGACGTAGAAGGCGTCCATGTCGACATGCGCGATCATGGCAGATGCCCATTATGCGCCTCGACCCGAACCTCGGGCTCGTGACCGCTCACACCGGCGCGCGCCCCGGTCGGACAGCCTCGGGGCCAGGCATGCCGCGATTGCTATAATTAACGTGTACCCGCCGCGAACGCGCGCCCGTAGCTCAGCTGGATAGAGCGATTGCCTCCGGAGCAATAGGTCGGGAGTTCGAATCTCTCCGGGCGCGCCATTCCTCCAATCACTGCGATTGTTCCGCTTTCGAGTGTGACACGATCGGAAGTGTGACCGTGTGTCCTGGCGCGTCTTCGATTGCGGCCTTGTCTCCTTTGATCTTGATCGCGACCAGGCGCCCCTGCTGCAGCGTTTTCTCCAGATTGGCCTCCCAGGTGTCAACCCCGAGAACGTAAATCTTGTCTCCAACTCTAACGGTTGGGTTAGGGCCGCGCTGTTCCGGTGACGCACCGGTCTCCGTGGCGGTCATCGCTGCCCGAGTTTCATCTACTTTCGGGCTGCTCACGACCTTCCCAGTTTCAAAATCAAATGCGCGCTGCCGCTGCTGCGGTTGTTGCTCCTGCTGTTGCTGCTGTGCTGCCAGCAAGGCCGTAAGTAGGACGACAACCGCTACGCAAGACAATGGCTTGATGGACGTCATGGCGAACCTCAACGAAGAAGTGTGTCGAAAAGCGCCCAGGCGGCGACTATGCATTTCGACGCAGGAACGCGGGCGGTGCAAGCAGGGGACCTGCGGGGCCGGAATACCCAGGAAACTACGGGCCTTTCGCCGGCCCCGCCCGGCCATGAATTGGCTGCTACTTTTGCGCCTCGAACCGGTAGCCGGCGCCGCGCACCGTCTTCAGATATCGCGGGCTCTCCGGATCGCGCTCGATCTTCTCGCGCAGCTTGCGCACGTAGACGTCCACCGAGCGGGGCGTTACGTACTGCGTGTCGCGCCAGACGGCGTCGAGCAGTTGGTCGCGGCTGAACACCTGCCCCGGATGGCGGGCGAAGTAATCGAGCAGGCGAAATTCGGTCGCCGTGGTGGTCACTGCGCGTCCTCGCACCTGCAGCGTCATCGCCCCCGAGTCGATTTCCAGGTCTCCCGTCTTCATCAGCGCCGGCGTCAGCGGACGCTCGAATCGCCGCAGCACCGCCTTCACGCGCGCCACCAGTTCCCGCGGACTGAAGGGCTTGGTGATGTAGTCGTCCGCGCCCAGTTCGAGCCCCGACACGCGGTCGGCCTCCGAGGCGCGCGCCGTCAGAAAGATCACCGGCGTGGAAGAGAGCGCGCGGTTCTGCCGAATGTGGCGGCACAGGTCGAGCCCGTCGCCGCCGGGCAGCATGATGTCGAGCAGGAACAGCGCAGGCCGGTTGCGCTCCGCTTCGCCAATCACTCCCATGGCGCGCGAGAAAACCTGCGCTTTGTAGCCGGAGAGGGAAAGGTGATGCTGCACCAGGCGCGAGATATCAGGGTCGTCCTCGACGACGAAGATTGTCAGGGGCGGCTTCACGGGCTCGTATTTCTTCATCAGTCTAGCCGCCGAATATTAAGGAGAGATGAACGTCGGTCGTGGTTCGGGCCGCCCGGGCGCCTCACTCAGGCCGGCTTTCGGCGTGAGCGGGCCAAACCAGCTACCGTCCCGCCAGCACCGCCGCAGCGTTGTTGACCGGCAGGCCCTCCTTCTGCCACGCGTCAAATCCGCCGCACACGTTGATGACGCGCTCGAACCCGGCGCGCTCCAGCAAACTCGCCGCGATGATCGAGCGGTAACCGCTCTTGCAGTGCACCGCCACCGGCCGATGCCGGTCCAGCGCGGGCAGGCCCGCGGAGAACACGTCGAGCGCGCGCCAGTGCGCTCCCGGGATGTGTCCCGCCTGCCACTCCGCCTCGCGCCGCACATCCAGCACTTGAAGCCGCCGGTCGCGCTGCATGCGCGCGTTCAGTTCGGCGGCGGTGATCTGTTCGACGCACGCCACCGGGAGTCCCGCCGCGCGCCAGCCCTCCACGCCGTTTTCCACGTATCCCAGCACCAGCTCGATGCCCACGCGGGAAAGCCGCATGCGCGCTTCACTGGCGCGCGCCTCATCCGCCGCCACCAGCACCACGCGCGTCTCGATGCCCAGCACCGTACCCGCCCACGACGCGAACTGCCCCGAGAGCCCGATGTTCAGCGAGCCGGGAATGTGAGCGGCGGCAAAGTCTTCGGCCGGGCGCACATCGAGCACCACCGCGCCCTCCTGCTCCAGCGTTGTGACGCGCTTTGCCGGGACCGGCTCCAGCGGCGGCAACTCGGCCAATGCTCCCGCGCCGGCACGATTGATGGCGGCGTCTTTGGCGAAGTATGCCGGACGCGGCGGCAACTGCTCCGTCGTCAGCCGCACGAACTCGTCGCGCGTCTTGATCTGCAGCGCCGCGTTGGTCAGCCGCTCCCTGCCGATGGTGGAAAACTTGTCGGCGCGCATGTTGCGCCCGCAGAGCGACCCCGCTCCGTGCGCCGGATACACCAGCGTCGAGTCAGGCAAACTGAGCAGCTTGCCGTGCAGGCTGTCATACAGCATGCCCGCCAGCTGTTGCGGCGTGTGCGTGGGCGAAAGATCGGGCCGCCCAACGTCGCCGATGAACAGCGTGTCGCCGGTAAACACCGCCCACGGCGCGTCGCCCGCCGGCTTTCCGTCAGGCAGTTCGCGGTCCGGATCGGTCGCCACCAGGCAAAGACTCTCCGGCGTGTGTCCGGGTGTGGCCAGCGCGCGCAAATTCAAGCGCCCGACTCGCAGCTCGAAGCCGTCGTCCACGTCCACGTGCGGAAACTCCGCGCCGGCCGCCCGGCCAATGTAGATCTTCGCCCCGGTGCGCTCGGCCAGCTCGCGATGCCCGGAGACAAAGTCGGCATGCAGGTGTGTTTCGAAGATGTGCGCGATCTTGAGGCGGTGCTCGGCGGCGGCCTCCAGGTAAATCTCCACGTCGCGCTGCGGATCGATCACCACCGCCACGCCATCGGAGCCGAGCATGTAGGAGGCGTGCGAGAGGCACGCCAGATAGAACTGTTCGAAGTACATCCGCTTACCCCCGCAAACGGTCGTAACTTCGTTTTTCCCGGACGCGGCTCACCCTTCGAGCTTCGCGTCCATGGTGATCTTTGCGTTCAGCAGCCGCGAGACCGGACAGCCCGTCTCGGCCTTGCCTGCGAGCTCCTGGAACTTGGCGTTGTCGATGCCGGGAACACGGGCGCGCACATCCAGGTGCGACCGCGTCACCGTCCATCCCGCATCGAGCTTCTCGAATGTTACCGTGGCTTCGGTGGCCAGGCTCTCGGCCTTGTGACCGGCGTTCTCCAGTTGCGCCGAGAGCGCCATCGTGAAGCATCCCGCGTGCGCTGCCGCCACCAGCTCCTCGGGATTGGTGCCCGCGCCCGACTCGAAGCGCGACGTGAAGCCGTACTGGGTGTCTTTCAGCACGCCGCTGCCGGTTGAAATCGTTCCCTTGCCGTCCTTCAGGCCGCCATTCCACTTCGCGCTTGCCTTGCGTTGCATCGTCTGCGTCCTCGCCTGGGATGAGTAACCCGTCATTGTAAACGAGCGGTGCTTTCGGCGCGCCCCAGTTTCACATCGCTCAAACGGCGAGGCTGCGCTTACCTGCCTGTGCCGCTCACTTCTCCACTTGGCTTCGCGAAACGTGAAACGGGAAACGTGAAACGGTTTTTTGCTTTTCTGATATGCTCGCGCCGGCGCCGTGTCCATCGGCGTCAACCTGCTCAACGGAGACCGTAATTGTCAGCCGCCACACCACCGGTAGCAGCGCCAGCATCCGCCCCCGCAGCCGGCTCGACCGTCCCCACCGACGCCATCGTGACGGCCATGGTGAACCACCACAAGGGCATCAGCGACCTGATTTTTTCTCCCGGCCGCCCGCCCCAGGTCGAAGTCAGCGGACATCTGGAGGGCGTCGAAATTCCAGGCGTCGGCACGCTTTCCGCCGCCGACACCGAGCGCGTCGCCAACGACCTGATCGGGCAGAACAACATCGCCCGCCAGCAGCTTCGCGAAGAGGGCTCCTGCGACATCTCCTACAGTGTGACCGGCGTCGCCCGCTTCCGCGTCAACATCTTCCGCCAGCGCACTTCGCACGCCATCGTGATGCGCGTCATCCCCAACAAGATCCCCACGTTCGAGGAGCTGCGCCTCCCTCCCGTCCTCGCGGAGATCGCCGAGCTGAAAAACGGTGTTGTGCTGGTGACCGGGCCGACCGGCTCCGGCAAGTCGTCCACGCTCGCCGCCATCATTGACCTCATCAACCAGAACAAGGCCGAGCACATCATCACGATCGAGGACCCGATCGAGTTCCTCCACCGTCACAAGAAGGCCACCATTCACCAGCGCGAGCTGCACAACGACACGCCCAACTTCGCGCTCGCGCTCCGCGCCGCCCTGCGCCAGGCGCCCAAGGTGATCCTGGTCGGCGAGATGCGCGACCGCGAGACCATCGAGATCGCGCTCACCGCCGCCGAGACCGGCCACCTCGTCTTTTCCACACTGCACACCATCGACGCGTCGAAAACGGTGGAGCGCATCATCGGCGCCTTCCCCATGTCGGACCAGCACGTCATCCGCCGCCGCCTCGCCGCCGCCATGCGCTTCTTCGTCTCGCAGCGCCTCCTGCCGAAAATCGGCGGCGGACGCATTGCCGCCGTCGAAATTCTCAAGGGCACCATGCGCACCAAGGATTACGTGGAAAAAGGCGAAAGCGAGGGCAAAACGCTGCTCGACGCCATGCGCGACGGCGGACTCGACGGCATGCAGGACTTCGACACCGTCATCGAGCACTTCATCCGCGAAGGCCTGGTGGAAATGGAAACCGGTCTGCTCTACTCCACCAACGCCGGCAATCTCCGCCTCGCCCTGGCCGACTACGCCGAAGAACGCCGCCAGTCACAGCCTGAGAAAAACGGCGAGTTCGAAATCGAGCGCTGAAAAACAAACTTGCCACGCATGAAGCCCGGTTCACGCAGGTCGAGAAAGGTCCGTGCCCGTTACCTGAACATCACGCAGGCCAATCCTCGTCATCCGCGGTGTGGTCCTTACTTCCTCTTCACCACGCGCCGCGCCGCCTCGGCGATATAGGGCGCCGTCAGGCCGTACTTCTCCATCAGCTGCTCCGGCGTGCCTGACTCGGCATACGTGTTGTTGATGCCCACGAACTCCATCGGCACCGGGCGCGACCTGCCCACGGCGGCGGCCACGCGCGAGCCCAGCCCGCCGTCGAGCACGTGCTCCTCTGCGCAGACAATCGCGCCGCACTCGCGCGCCGCCAGCTCCACCGCCGCTTCGTCCAGCGGCTTCAATGTGTGCATGTCGATCACGCGCGCGGCAATGCCCTCGGCCTCGAGTTCCGCCTGCGCCTGCAGCGAATACCCGACCTCGAACCCGCACGCAATGATGGCAACGTCGCGCCCGCTGCCGTGCACTTTCGCTTTGCCGATCTCGAACGTGTCGCTCGCGCCGTAGATGATCGGCGCCTTGGCCCGCCCCGTGCGCATGAAGCACGGGCCGTCGTGCTCGGCCATGCGGTGCACCAGCGCGCGCGCCGCAAACTCATCGGCTGGCGAGAGCACCACGAATCCCGGCAGGGCGCACATCAGCGCGTAGTCTTCAATCGCCATCTGGCTGGGGCCGTCTTCGCCGATCGAAATGCCGCCGTGCGATCCGCAGAACTTGGCGTTCGTACGCGGATACGCCGCGCCCACGCGCAGCTGGTCGTAGCCCTTGTCGCAAAGAAACACCGCGAACGACGAAGCGAACGGCAGCTTGCCGCTCAGCGCCAGCCCGCAGGCGATTCCGACCAGGTTCGCCTCGGCGATTCCCACGGTGAAGAAACGCTCCGGAAATTCCTTGTGGAACTTGTTCGACATCGTGGACTTCGACAGGTCGGCGTCGAGCACGACCATGTTCTTGTTCGCGCGGCCCAGCTCCACCAGGGCCTGTCCGTAGGCTTCGCGTGTGGCCGCGCCCATCTTCAACTCAAGCTTCGCCGGTGTTGTGCTCATAATTTGATCGCCGGACTGCCGAATTGCCGGACTGCGGAATGGAAAACCGCTGGGCCGGCGCCGTCAATTCGGCGATTCCGCGCTTCGGCAATTCCGCAATTCACTGCAGCTCCTTCAACTGCGCTTCCAGCTCCTTCACCGCCGCCGTCACCTGCTCCGGCTTGGGCGCCACACCATGCCACTCCGGATTGTTCTCCATGAACGACACGCCCTTGCCCTTCACCGTGTGCGCCACCACCGCCGTCGGCTTGCCGCTCTTGCCGCTGCGCGCCTCGCTCAGCGCGCTGATGCACTGCTCCAGGTCATGCCCATCGATTTCGATCACCTGCCAGTTGAAGGCCTTGAACTTGTCCACTACCGGCGCGATGTCGAGGATGTCTTTCAGGAACCCGTCGAGCTGCTGCCGGTTGTAATCGAGGATGCAAGTCAGGTTGGCGAGCTTGTGGAAGCCGCCGTACATCAGCGCCTCCCAGTTCTGTCCTTCCTGGAACTCGCCATCGCCGATCATCACGAACGTGTGGTAATCGAGCGCATCCAGCCGCGCCGCCAGCGCCATGCCGATGCCGAAGCTCAGCCCGTTTCCCAGCGAGCCGGTCGACGCCTCCAAAACCGGCAGAAAGCGCCGGTCCGGATGCCCTTGCAGCGGCGAACCCAGCTTGCGAAGCGTGGGATACAGCGCGCGGTCCATGTATCCGGTCTCCCCCAGCGCGACGTACAGCGCCGGGCATGCGTGTCCTTTGCTGAGGACGAACCGGTCGCGGTCGCGCCACTTCGGGTTTGCCGGATCGTGCCGCATCACCTTGAAGTAGAGCGCCACCAGCAGCTCGATTTCGCTCAGCGACCCGCCCGGATGCCCCGAGCCGGCCGCGCCGATCATCTTGATGGTCTCGATGCGCATGCGCGTGGCAATGCGCTTCAACTCGGTCAGCGACCTGGTTTGCGTGTCCACCGTGGTCATGCGTGCGCTTTTTCTCCTCGGGGAATGCCGGATTCAGGCTTTTCCGATTGCGGCTGCGGCCGCGGCGTGCTGGCCCGCGGCGCCGGAACTTCCAGCCCGGCATCGCGGCGCGCGCGGCGCACAATGTAGCGTCCGCGCCCGGCCAGGAAGCGGGCCACGTCCGCCGCCACCTGCTTGGCCAGGATGCGCTCTTCTTCGCCGAAGCCGCCAAGCTGGTCGCTCTCCAGGTCCAAAACGCCGAAAACCTGCGTCCCGAGCCGGATCGGCGCAACCAACTCCGACTTCACCTCGGCGAAACACTGCACGTAGGTTGCATCGCGGCTCACGTCCGCACTGACCTTCAGCGCGCCCGAAGCTGCCGCCGTTCCTACGTTCCCGTGACCGAGCTCCATGGCACTGCACGATGTCTGCGGCCCGGCGGCGGCGTACCTCACCGCCTTGTCGCCCAGCACCAGGAAGATCCCAACCCAGAAGTAATGCCGCGACTGGTGCAGGATCTCGGCCACCTGTTCCAGCGCCGAAGGCCCCAACGACGTGGGCGAAGCTGCGTCCAGCGCCTGCCGTGCGCGTGCTGCGACTTCGCGAGTGGAACGATAAGTTTTCACGGGCGAATCCTGGTGAGGGGAACAAGGGCAAGTCTATCTGCGCACCCGGCAGGGGTCAATGTGACTGCGGACCATTGCTTGCAATCCGCGTTCATCGTAGGTCCGCAATGGACCGTTGCTTTTCGCTTGAAACTTGAAACCCGAAACTTGAAACTGCCTCCATGGGCCGCATCCACGTGCTTTCCGAGACGGTCGCCAACAAGATCGCCGCCGGCGAAGTCGTCGAGCGCCCCGCTTCGGTCGTCAAAGAGCTGCTGGAAAACTCGCTCGACGCCGGCGCCACCCGCGTCCGCGTGCAGGTCGAGGCCGGCGGCAAACGGCTCATCCAGGTCACCGACAACGGCAGCGGCATGCTGCGCGACGACGCCCTGCTCGCCTTCGAGCGCCACGCCACGTCCAAAATCAAGAACGCCGACGACCTGCTCGGCATCTCCACGCTCGGCTTCCGCGGCGAGGCCCTGCCCTCCATCGCATCGGTCTCGCGCCTGCGCCTGGAAACCCGCGCGCCCGAGGAGCCCTCCGGCAGCATCGTCGAGATCGCCGGCGGAAAAATCCTGCGCGTCGAGGAAGCCGGTTTGCCCCAAGGCACGGCCATCACCGTCCGCGACCTCTTCTTTAATATCCCCGCGCGGCGCAAATTCCTGAAGGCGGAGACGACCGAGCTTTCGCACATCGCCTCGCTGGTCACGCACTACTCGCTGGCCCATCCGGAGAAGCACTTCGAGCTGCACTCCACCACCGGCGCCATGCTCGTCGCCGCGCCCGTCGCCTCGCACGCCGAGCGCATCTACCAGATCTTCGGCAAAGACACGCTCGACTCGCTCCTGCCCATCGCCGCCGCGCGCCCCATCGAGCATTCGGGACTGCCCGCGCCGCCGCCCTGGGCAACAGAAAAACAGCGCGCCGCCTGCGAAGCCGCAACCGGCCTCAGTCGCCGCGAAGACGCCGATCCGGAAGACGACGCGCCCGCCGGCTCGCGCTCTCCCGGCGACATTCGCCTGCACGGCTTCGCCTCGAAGCCTGCGATCCAGAAGCTCAACCGGAATTCCATCTTCGTCTTCGTCAATGGACGCCTCATCCGCGACCGCCTCATCCAGCACGCGCTGACCGAGGCCTATCGCAACATCCTGCCGCCCACCGTTTTTCCCGTCGTGCTGCTCTTCCTCGAGCTGCCCAACAGCGAAGTGGACGCCAACGTCCACCCCGCCAAGACCGAAGTCCGCTTCCGCCAGCAGAACTTCGTGCACGACTTCGTGCGCGACGCCGTGCGCGACACGCTCATGAAGGCCCGGCCGGTGCCGCACTTCACCAGCGAGATCCGCGCGCATCCCACCGCCTCGCAGGCGCTCAGCCCCGGCGCCCTCCCGCCTTCGGGCTTTTCTTCGGCGGGAGAAGGCGGCTTCGCGCTGCGTCCGCCTGGGCCGCCTCCGATGTCGCAGCGCTTCTCTTTCGACGCCGGGACCGCCATCGCCGTCGCGGCCGACGCCTCGCGCGCCGTCGCCACCGTGGACTTTGCCGCGCCCCTCGCCGCCGGCGATCCTGCCGCCGGCGATCCTGCCGCCGTCACCGCCGCCTTCCCTGCCGAAGCCCACGGCTGCGCGCCGGAAATTGCGCCCGCGCCTGAAGCCGATGTCGAACCCGCTCCCGACGCGCTCGCCCTCGCCACGCTCAAGCCGCTGGGCCAGGTTCGCGATTCGTTCATTCTCGCGGTGAACGCCGGCGGCCTGTGGATCATCGACCAGCACGTCGCCCACGAGCGCGTGCTCTTCGAGCGCATCCTGCGGCAGCGCGCCGCCGCCCGCGTCGAGTCGCAGCAGATGCTCATGCCGCTCGTCATCGAGCTCACGCCGGGACAGCAGGCCGTCTTCGCCGAACTTTCCGGCGAACTCCAGCTCAACGGCTTCGACGTGGAGCCCTTCGGCGCCCGCACCGTCGCCATCAAGACCGCGCCCGCCGGCGTCGACGCCGCCCAGGTCGAGCGCATGCTCCACGAATTGCTCGACCAGTTCTATCGCGAGGACCAGGCGCTCAACCTGGAGAAGGCGCGCGCCCGCATCGCGGCTTCCATCGCCTGCCACGCCGCCATCAAGGTCAACATGCCGCTCGAGCAGCAGAAAATGGAGTGGCTGCTCTCCGAACTCGCCAAAACCGAGTGCCCCATGAGCTGCCCGCACGGCCGGCCCGTCGTGCTCCGCTATTCGCTCAAGGACATTCAGCGCGCGTTCAAGAGGATCTAGTCTCTCAGTCTGTCAGTCGGTCCGTCCGTCAGCCACTCCCCTTCAGAAGCGTTAGCTGACCGGCTGACAGACTGAGCGACAGACAGACTCTGATAACCTGACATCACCTTGCCCCACGACCTCCACAATCTTCGGCGGGAACGCTGGCGGCTGAACGGACGTCCGCTGTCCGGTTTCGACGACGCGCGCGAGTTCGTTGAGTCGGCAGGGCTGGTGCTCCTCGCGCCGGCATCGCCGCCCGTCGCGCTGCCGACCATGGTTGGCGCAACGCTTGGCGGCGACGCCCAACTCCCCGACGCGCGCCGCCTACCGACCGACCCTCGCGGACAGCAGGCCCGCGCCCTGGCCGACGAACTGGTGCGCCGCAAGGCCGCCGTCGAATCCAACATTTTCCCCGACAACGGCGTGCTGGTCGCGCCCTCGCTCTTCCCCTACTTCTACACGCTGCTGGCTGACCGCGAAGGCGGCGCGCGCCGCGAGCCGCTCTCGCGCCTTGCCGATGCCGCCGGCAAGCTGCTGGAGCGCGAAGGGCCGCTCACGACCGCGCAGCTGCGGGAAAAACTCGGCGCCGAGGTCTCCACCGCCGCGGTAGACCGCGCCATGACCGAATTGTGGACACGCCTCCGCGCGCTTCGCATCGGCCGCGCCGCCGACGGCGCGCTCTGGGAGACGCCGCAGCGCTGGCTGCCCGAGGGAACTCGCCAGGGCGCGCACACCTCGGCTGGCGTGGCGCTGTCCGCGCTCATCTCGCGTTATCTCGATAGCGCCGTCGCGGCCGAGCAATCGGAACTGGAAGACGTCTTCTCGCGCTTCGCGCCGCGCTCGCGCGTCCGCGAGAGCGTGAACGCGCTGCTGGCTGCGCGCGAACTCAGCCTGCGCAATCTGGGCAAGCACACGCTGCTGGAGATCACGCCCGCGCGCACCGCGCCCTCGCTCGAGCGCCGGCCGGCGAAGGAAAGGCCGCCACGACGCGCATGAGCCCGACCCGTCGCCGTCTTGTCATCGCCATCGACGGGCCCGCGGGAGCGGGCAAGAGCACCATCGCCGCCCATCTCGCGCGCCGCCTCGGCTACCTCAACATCGAAACCGGCGCCATGTACCGCGCGCTCGCCCTCAAGGCGCTCGAAACCGGCGCCTCGGTTGACGACGGCGCCGCTCTCCAGGCCCTCGCCAAAAATTCCGACATCAAGCTCGTCCCCGCGCCCGAAGGCAACCGCGTCCTGCTCGACGGCCGCGATGTCTCCGCGCGCGTGCGCGAGCCCGACGTCACGGCCGCCGCCTCGCGCGTCTCCATGCATCCCGGTGTGCGCGCCTGGATGGTCGCGCGCCAGCGCGAACTCGGCGCCCAGGGCGGCGTCGTCATGGAAGGCCGCGACATCGGCACGAAAGTTTTCCCCGACGCCGACGTGAAAATCTTCCTCGACGCCCACCCGGAAGTCCGCACCGAACGCCGCGTGGTCCAGCAGCGCAACGCGGGCAAGACCGTTTCGCCCGACGCGGTCGCCGCCGAACTCCTCGAACGCGACCGCCGCGACGCCACCCGCTCGGTCTCGCCTCTGCTTGCCGCTCCCGACGCACACGTCATCGACTCCACCCGGCTGACCGTCGAGCAAGTGATCGCCGAGGCGGAGCGCATCGTGGGTAAAGCGGTGGATAGTGGATAGCGAAAAGGTCAGCCCCGACGCGGATGAGTTCAACGTTACGGAGATTCTGGTTTGAGTTCGAGCCGTCGATGCGGCCGAGCACACGCGGTTACGGCGTGACGGCGTTCGACTGCGACGATGCGCTGGGCCTTTTGCGAAGGTCAGTCTTCACAAGCGGATCGCTGCCTCGCGTTCAAAGAGTTGTCGAGGATGTAGACATCCCGCGGCTTGGTCCAAACACGTGTTGCCCAATGTGGGCATTGTCAGCGAACGCGGCATTTGGTTTCCATTGAACCGGTCGTGCCATGAACAAAAGCCGCGCGACATTCGCGCGGCCCTTTGCCTTCGACGATCCACTAACCACTATCCACTTTTCCTCACGGTTATCCCGCCGTACTCGTTGTTGATCTGCAGCCGCGGCCCGCCGCTGCCCACTGTGCCTTCGGCGGTGGCTTCGCCATGCTCGTTGGTCTGGCGGACTCCCGGGAGCTGCGACGTATCAATGTCGCCGCGCCGCGTCTTGGCCTGGATCGAGAACCCGGCATTCGGCGGCACCGTCACCTGGATCTCTCCCTTGCGGTTGTCAATCTCGATGTTCCCCAGCGGCAGTTTGTTGGCGTGCACCTCGACTTCGCCGTTGGTGTTCTCGATCTTCACGTCGCCGGAAACGTCATCCAGGTGGATGTCCTTCGACCGCGTGGTCACGCTGAACGGGCCCGCGAATGAACTCACGCGCAGCTCGCCCAGGTCCATGCTCATCTCGCCGTTGAGCGCGCCAAAGCGCAGGTCGGTGCGCTCGGAGTTGAAGCGGACGCTCTTGGCGATGCTGTTCAGCTTCATCTGTCCGGTAAAGGTGCCGCTCAGGCTCAGCCCGCCGCCCACGTTGCGGATGCTGGTATCGCTCACGCGCCCTTCCAGCGAGACATCGCCGGTCACGTTTTCCGCCCGGATATCGCCGCCGCGCATCGTCACCGCCGCGTCGCCCTTCACGTCTTCCAGCGTCACGTCGCCGCGCGATGTGGCGATCTTCAAATTGCCGTCGCGCCCGCGCACCACCACGTCGCCATGCCGCGTCGCCAGGTCGAGCGCCGCGTTCCGCGGAATAAAGATTTCCAGGTCGCTGGCCACCGGATGGTCCCCCGCGCCGTTCGTGTTGGCGTTGAGCACCAGCTTCTTGTCGCCCGGCGTCAGCACCGGCTTGGTCTGGCCGTCGATCTTCTTCGCTTCGTCCTCGCTGCCGGCCACCACGCGCTTGTGGACGACCACCTTGATCTTCGGCTCCTCCCACGCCGTCACCGTGATGTCGCCGTGGTCCGACATCACCTGCAGCGCCGTACCCGGCGTGAACGCCTGCTCGATCGTGTCGCTATAGCTGTAGCTGTTGCCGAACAGCGAAACAAAGTCCTGGTCCAGGTCCAGTTCGCTGCCCACCCGTCCCCAGTTCACGCGGTATGCCGACGTCGCGCTCAGCCCGAACAGCACCAGGAAAATGAGGAAGCACACGCCGCCGGCGCCTATGCCGGAGGGCGTGTAGCCCTCCTGCCGCGCGCGGAAGTACTCCAGCAGCTTCACCACCCCCCAGATGATGATCAGCACCGGCCAGTAGTGGGCAAACCAGTAGCCCAGGCTTGGCCACGTGATCAGGCGCATGTTGGCGAGCAAGAACACCACGCCGACGATGATCAGCACCACCGGTCCTGCCAGCGAGCGCCGCGGATACGCGCGTATCGGCTGCGGGCTAGACATGGTTCACTCCTCCCGTCCCTCCTCCACTGCTGCTCCCCGGGGCAATGCCCGCCGGCGGCGGCGCAGCCGGCGGCGGTGGCGGCGCCGGGGCCTGCGGCGCGCGCGACGGGAAGATCGGCTGGATGTGCCCTTCCGTCGACGCGTTGTGCTGCAGCACCTGCACCACGCCGATCACGATCAGCAGCACCGGCCAGGTGTAGTGGAAGCTGCGCACGCCCACCGTATCCAGCATGAACAGCACTCCCAGCGTGATCAGCACGGCCGGCCCCATCACGCCGCGCATCCGGCAGCGCGCGCACGGACAGTTGCGATTTCGGTAGTAGCGGTCCTCGTATGCCATCGCTCTCCCTCAGCCCTGCACGGGACGCCGCTTCATCCACGTCCACACACCCACAATGATCAGCACCAGCGGCCACATGCGGCCCACGTAATGCCACGGCCACAGACCCATCGTGTTCAGCAGAAAAACGATGCCCAATCCGATCAGGATGATCGCGCCCACCGGCGCGTGCGGATACGCCGGGGCAACTTCCGGCGGCGCCGCGTTGACCTGCGCCGCATTGCCTTGTCCCAAATCAGCGGGCGTCCCCGGCGCCGCCGCAGCCGTCGCCGCCGGACGCGGAGCGGGCGCGGGCGCGTCGGGCGCCCACATCCGGTTCAGCCCGAACGGATCGGGGACCGGCTCGCCGGTGCGCCGCGATTGCGCCGTCTTGTACGCATCGAACACCATGTAGAAGATCCAGAACGGAATTCCCAGCCCGAAGAAGACCTCCGCCGGTCCTGCGTGATCGGCGCCCCAGCACAGCGTGGCGAAAATCAGCACGTGGATGAGCGCCTTGGCGAACTGGCCGTTGTACATGGCGCCCACGCCGGGAATGAATCCCAGCACCGCCGCCAGCGCCGGGCTCGGCAGGTTGGCCGCCGCCGGCTGCGCCGGCCCGGCCGCCGCCACGTTGGGCGGCATGGTGTCGTAGATGCGCGAGGCCAGGCACTCCTCGCAATAGATGACACCCCGCACGTCGCGCCGGCACGCGGCGCACAGGCCCTTGCCGCACGTGCGGCAATAGGCGACTGCGGCAGTATCGCTATGGATGGCGCAATTCATCAGTTTTCCTCGTTCGCTACCGCGCCCCTTCTTGTCCCTGCGGACTTGCCGGCGCGTTCAACATGGCCAGCACGTTGCCGGCAAAGTCGAAGCTGTAGCGCTCTTGCTTGTCTCGGTCCGGACGCTCACTCGTCTTTTCGTTGATGTTCTTGTTCTTCTCATCGCGCTTGTTGTCGTCCTGCTGCTTGGGCTGCTGTTTCCCTTCGCCCGCGCTGCGCAGGTCACGCACCCGCGACTCGATCTCGTACACCAGGCGAATGTTCTCGTAGTACTTCACCACGCGGGCCTGCGTCTCGTAGTAGGTGCGCACCGCTTCATCGCGCAGCGACGTGGGCCGCAGGTCGGCCTTGCGCAGGTCGCGTGAGGTGATGCCCGCCAGGTTGAACACCATGGTGAGCGAGAAGAACGCCATGGCAAGGCTCATGCCGAAGCGCGCCTGCAGCACCGGATGCAGCGCCGGCGGCAGATATCCGCGCAGCCGCTCCGCCCAGCTCGGGCGCCCCGCCGCCACTACGTCGCGCGTCGGCTCGCGGCCCGTGGTCGCCGCCAGGATGCGGTGCACCATCATGCGCGGCGGCTCCACTTCCTCCAGGCCCTGCAGCAGCTTCATCCCCTGCTCGGCCTCGGCGAACATCGGCCCGCACGCGGCGCAGTTCTGGCGATGCGCCGCAAAGCGCTCGGCGCCGGCTTCGGCCAGCGTGCCGTCCAGTGCCTCGCTCAGCAGCGCCTCAAACTCGCTGCAGGCCATCTCGCGTTGGATTTCGGCTGCCATCAGGTCGCCTGCCTATAGGTACGTTGCAAAAGGCGTGCCAGTTCCGTCCGCCCCCGGTTGAGCCTCGACTTCACCGTCCCCTCGGGCACTTTCAGCGCCTGGGCGATCTCCCGGTAGTCCATGTCCTGTAGGTCGCGGAGAATAACGGTTTCGCGCAGTTCCGGGGAGAGTTTTTTTAGGGCTTCCTGCACCATGGCCTGCCGTTCGCGGCTCAGGACGCGGGCGTCCGGCGCCGGCCCCTGGTCGGCCAGCTGCTCGCTCAGCGGCTGCGCTTCCTCGCCCGACTCGGAGGCGCTCACGTCCATCGAGTCGGTCATGCGCTCCATCTTGGACTTGCGGAAGTGGTCCACCAGCAGGTTGCGCGTCATCGTGGTCACCCAAGTCATGAAAGCGCCTTTTTCCGCTTCGTAGCTGCCCAGCGTGCGGTACATCTTGATGAAGACCTCCTGGGTCAGGTCTTCCGCGTCCTCCGCCGAGCCCGTGAACCGGTAGCAGATGTTGTAGATGCGCCGGTTGTGCATGCGGACAATTTCCTCCCACGCATCGGCGTCGCCGCCAATGCAGCGACGGATCAGCGATGCAACGGCTTGGGGATCGTCCAACCGGCACTCCTGTGCGAACTCCCGGCTCCATTTCCTCCCGGCAGATACGCGACTCGTACCCTGAAAGTTCCGTGGAATCAGTGAGGTCGGCTGCATTGTAGCAGGGGCAGCAAAGGCTGATTTCGGGCGAAGACGGAGCGAAACCCGCCTCTCAGGTGCCCGATCTTGAATGACCGTTCGCCGCAATGGGCTTGCCATCGCGCACGATTACATCTGGGCGACGATATACAGCCTTGCCCCGGAGCTTCTCAGCCGGATTCTTCACTCCGAAGGTATGCGTACGGCCGCCGCCTCCTACGCCTGCCGTACTTCCTTCGTATTTCCAGTCGTCCTTGCCCAGAAAAACCACGTCTACTCGCCAGATTATGACCGGTTTCTTCTTCTGGATCGATTCGGTTGGATCAACAAGATAGCGCCAAACGATATACCAACCCGGATGATCGTAGTGTGATTGTATGGCCCACGGTCGTTTGCTCGCTTTGCTTTCCAGGCAATCGTTCGCAGTCGGAGGACGTTTGCAGCCTCGCCTGCAAAGATCCGGAAAGCGCTGCTGTGCGGTGTACGTATGACGGTGCTTCTCCCAGTTGCTGACAGCGTCGAGCGCTTTCGTGCCGAATATGCCTACGAGGGCACTGAAGACATTCGCCTGTTCGAAGTAAATCTCGGCCAGGTCGGCCAACTCCCGCTCCATGTAATCAATAGCGCGCCGAATCGCACCGACTCCACCAAATCCGGGCGGTAGCGGCACCGATGGATCGAACCACGCATCGGTGCTATTTCTTCGAGCCATTTGGCTCCGCACCATCAATTGGAATCTTAGCGAGCGCTGGAATAGAACGCCTGGCCATCAGAAAGTACTCGCGGTTCTTTTCGACGCCGATGCTGCGCAGCCCGCACGCCGAAGCGGCGGCAATGGTCGACCCAGAACCCATGAACGGGTCCAGGATCACGCCCTCCCCAAGGGGCAGCGCGGCCCGCGCAATCTGACGCAGGAATGCCTGAGGTTTTAGTGAGGGGTGCGGCGCCAGTCGACGCTCCAAACCCCGAGCCGGGACGGATTTGATCAAATCTTTAAAAGGCATGTCGGCGGATATTCGCCGCAGCCCACCTGTCTTCCATTTTCGAAGATTGTCCTGTACGCGCCCTTCACAGGGCTTCCGCAGGAGGGCCCATGGCTCCCAACACGACTTCGGCATGACCGTGACTTCTGGAAACTCGGAATGAGCGTTCTTCGGCCTGTCACCGCCACGCAACGTGTGCACGACTCGAATGATTTCGCCCCGCTTCTCAAACCCATTCGCCAGGAACGGCTCATACACAAGGTGGGAAACAAGCGGATTCGTCGCCACAAACACGTGAGCGCCGGGAACCAGAACGCGGTGCAGTTGCTTGCTGAGATTGCTGAAAAACTGTCGCAATGCCTCGTGGTCGCTCTTCGTGAGCGTGGTAAATCGCGGTAAGGGCTTTCGCTTGCACCCATCAAACGCTGGCGGTATTCGCCAAACGCCACCTTTGCCTCGACGAAGCTTCTCCAGTTCACGCTGGCTGTACTCAACCAGCCCATACGGGGGATCGGTTACCACCGCATGGATTGAATTCGCAGGCTGCAATTCAAGCCAGGAGAACGCATCATCATAGAAAATTTGGAACGAGCCCAGGTCCTGGTCCCGCTTGATCGGCGCCGGTTCTTCGTTGCGCCGATGAAAAAGATACGCTTGAGGTGTTTGTGACATTCGGGAAACTGAGAGTTGATTATGGAGACAACGCGGCGAGTTTTCCAGAACAAAGTGAGGTTCTTACTCCGACGTGAAGTAGTCCACGCTCACTGGGCTCTCAAACAGCGAATAGTCGCGCGTGACCACCGTGATGCCGCTGTCGGTCACGAAATACCGCTGCCGGTCGGCCTCCTGGTCGTAGCCGATCACCGTGCCCTCGGGAATGTGCACGTCGCGGTCAATGATGGCCCGCCGGATGCGCGCGTGCCGCCCCACGTTCACGTGCGAGAAGATGATGCTGGCGTCCACCTCGGCGTAGCTGTTCACCCGCACGTCGGGCGAGACCACGCTGTTGCGCACCACGCCGCCCGAGATGATGCAGCCCATCGACACGATCGAATCAATCGCCACGCCCATGCGCTTCGGTTCGCCGAACACGAACTTGGCCGGCGGATACTGGTGCTGGTGCGTGCGGATGGGCCACTCCGCGTCGTACAGGTTGAACACCGGCGACACCGACACGATGTCCATGTTCGCCTCGTAGTACGCCTCCAGCGTTCCCACGTCGCGCCAATAGAGCGCTTCCTTCTTGTTCTCGTCCACGAAGTTGAACGAGTACACCTTGTACTCATCCATCATGCGCGGCAGGATGTCGTGCCCGAAGTCGTGGCTCGACTGCGGGTCCTCGGCGTCCTTCAGCAGCACCGGGATCAGCACCTCGGTGTTGAACAGGTACACGCCCATCGAGCCTGACACCATCCGCGGGTTGTAGGGTGAGCGGATGTCGGTCTTCTCCGGCTTCTCCACGAAGCCCACGATGCGCCCGTCGCGGTCAATGTCCACCACGCCAAAGCGGCTCGTTTCCTCCGGCGGAATCAGGATGGTCGCGATCGTCACGTCGGCGCCCGAGTCGTTGTGCTGCCGTAGCATCAGCTCATAATTCATCTTGTAGATGTGGTCGCCGCTCAGCACCAGCACGTGCCGCGGCTGCTCGCTGCCGATGGAATAAATGTTCTGGTACACCGCGTCCGCCGTCCCCATGTACCAGTTGTCGGAAACGCGCTTCATCGGCGGCAGGATCTCCACGAACTCGCCCATCTCGCGCGCCACGATGTTCCACCCTTCGCGAATGTGCCGGTTCAGCGAGAGCGCCTTGTACTGCGTGAGGATGTACACCCGCCGCAGGTCGCTGTTGATGCAGTTGGAGAGCGTGACGTCAATGATGCGGTAGATCCCGCCGAACGTGACCGCCGGCTTGGCGCGGTCGCGCGTCAGCGGATACAGGCGCTCGCCCGCGCCTCCGGCCAGCAGGACTCCGAGGGTGTCTTTCATCGCAGAATAGCGTGTTTCGCGGGACTAGGACGCGCCGGCCGCACGGAAGGTTTCACCGGCCGCGGCCCAAACCAAAAATGTTAGCACACGAAAACCAAGCACTCAGCAATCGGCCGTCAGCATTCAGTCCCTGCACGTGATGGGCAAGAATCTTCACCGAGTCATCCTGAGCGAAGCCCGCCGCGGCGGGCGAAGTCGAAGGACCCCGCGACCGATGGAGGCGCCCAGATGACCCAGGGAATCTCTGCCACGAACGCCCGTAATTCCGCAGTTCGGCAATCCGGCAATCGGTCTCACGGGCTGAGTGCTGAACGCCGAGTGCTTATTTCACCGCCGCCGCTCCCGGCCTGATCTTCCGCGCCAGGTCGCCATAACCTGCCTGCGCCAGCGTCTCCAGCCCTTGCTCCGGCACGTCGCCCCATGTGGCGCTCAGCCCGCCATCCACCACCAGCGTCGTCCCGGTCACAAAGCTCGAGGCATCCGACGCCAGGAACAGCAGCGGCGCCACCAGTTCGTCCGGCTCGCCGGTGCGCCCCATCGGCGCCGACTTCCTCACCCACTCGCGGAACACCGTCACGCCGAATACGCCCGCCGTCATCTCGCTCGGGAACCATCCCGGCGCGATGGCGTTCACGCGCACGCCACGGTCGCCCCAGCTCGCCGCCAGGTTCCGCGTCAGGTTGATGACCGCGCCCTTCGTCGCCTGATACGCCGGCGGAAACTGCCCCAGACCGCCCAACCCCGCGATGGACGCGATATTCACGATGGACCCACCCTTGCCATCGCGCAGCATCCCCTGCGCCGCGTAGTAGCAGCAGTTCCACACACCCAGCAGGTTCACGCGCACCGTCTGCTCGAAGACCTCGGGCGTCACGCGTTCCGGCACGAATCCGTCGTTGATCCCGGCGTTGTTCACCACGATGTCCACGCGGCCAAACCTATTCACCACGCGCTCGAACAGCGCCGCCACCTGCGCCGCCTCGCTCACGTCGCACGCCACCGCCAGCGACTTTGCGTCGCCCAGCTTCGCCGCCAGCGCCTTCAGCTTGTCCACGCTGCGCGCCGCCGCCGCCACGTTCGCGCCCTGCATGGCCAGCGCTTCGGCAAACGTCACCCCCAGGCCGTACGACGCGCCGGTCACAATTGCGGTCTTACCGCTCAGATCAAAAAGCTGCTGGATGGATTTCATGAACCTGACTCCATTGAGATTGCGTCCGGGCCGTAGCGAGGGACCTGCGTCTGCTGCCCGCCCCGTTTTCAAGCCGTAGCCTGCACCGAATCGCCCGCATCATTCAGTTCTGCGACGCTCCTCCCGCTGCTGGCGCAACTCTTCCATCACGCTGGCGATCAGCTCCTTCGCCCCGGTGATGTTCTGCATGATGATCTGCACGTCCATCGCCGGCTTGCCCGGCTGCCGCGCGCTCTGGCAATAGACGCCGTGTTGCCCTGCGAACGCCAGCGCGTCGGTAAGCAGGTCGAGACTCACCGCCAGCCGCCCCCGCTCCGGCCCCATCATGAACTCGTAACGCTCCAGCTCTTCCTGGCGGTCGTCGAAAACGCTCATCGCGCGATTGTACGCCGCGCCACTTTCCCCGATAATGTCGGGTTCTACCTGCGCCGCCGCGCGCGCCTGCGGCAACTCGCTCGTCGAGACGTAGCTTGCTGCGTCTCGGTTCCCAAGTTAGAGACGCAGCTCGCTGCGTCCCAATTCATTCGTCGAGACGTAGCTTGCTGCGTCTCCCAGGAGAAAGGAACACTATGCCCAAGCTCACCGTTTCACTCGCCCTTCTCGCCCTCGCCGCCACCACCTTCGCCCAGCAGCGCCCCAGCCCGCCGGGAACAGCCGAGACCACGCTCAAAGGCAAGAAGATCACCATCAACTACAGCCGTCCCAGGATCAACGACCCGCGCACCGGCCAGCCGCGCAAGATCATGGGTGGCCTGGTGCCCTACGGCGATGTCTGGCGCACCGGCGCCAACGAAGCCACCACCTTCGTCACCGAAGCGCCCGTAACGGTTGGCGGCAAGGATGTCCCCGCCGGCAGCTACACGCTCTTCACGTTGCCCGAGCAGGACAAGTGGACGCTCATCATCAGCAGGAAGACCGGCGAGTGGGGCATTCCCTATCCCGGCCAGCAGGACGACTTCGCCCGCATCCCGATGAAAGTCGAAACGCTCACCAGCACCGTGGACCCGTTCACGATTTCATTCGACAAAAAGAGCGACACCGAGGCGGCCCTCAAACTGGCATGGGAAAAGACGCAGGCCAGCGTGGACGTGAAGGCGAAGTAGCGTCCCGGGGCTTGAACGCTGAGGACGCTGGGGCACGCAGAGGAGCGCTGAGGAATGCAAATCAATCCGATCAGCGGCACGATCATCGAGTGCGCCATGCCCGTGCACTCGGCACTCGGCCCCGGTCTGTTGGAGAGCGCTTGCGAAGCGTGCCTCGTACACGAGTTGACTCGTAAAGGCTTGCGTTGCTCGTCGCAGGTCCCAGTCAAACTGCGCGACGACGGACTTGTGCTCGACTGTCGCTTATCGGCTCGATCTGGTCGTCGAAGATCGGGCCGTCGTTGAACTCAAGTCCCTCGAGGCTGTGCTTCCAATTCACAAGGCCCGGCTTCTCTCCTATTTGCGGCTGAGCGGAAAGAAGCTGGGCCTTCTGATCAACTTCAACACCGTTCACCTGCGGCGCGGCATTGACCGCGTTGTGAATGGACTGGAAGGAGATCGCTCGGCAGCAGCTGGATTGGAATGAAGTAGTTTGCCGTTCTGCGCCCTCAGCGCCCCTCTGCGTCCTGCGCGTTGAAGGCCTGGCTTTTCTTCCACCGCAGCACCGGCTTCCGCGCCGCCATCACCTCGTCCAGCCGCGAGACGCGCGTCGTATGCGGCGACGTCAGGATGGTGTCGGGCTCGTGCTCGGCTTCTTCGGCGATGGAGCGCATCGCCTCCACGAACTGGTCCAGCTCTTCCTTCGACTCGCTCTCGGTCGGCTCCACCATCAGCGCGCCCGGCACGATCAGCGGGAACGACACCGTGTAGGAATGGAATCCGTAGTCGATCAGCCGCTTGGCGATGTCGCCCGTCTTCACGCCGTGCCGCGTCTGATTGCGGTCGCTGAACACCACTTCGTGCATCGACGGCGTGCGATACGGCAGGTCATATACGTCTTCCAGTTTCTTGCGCAGATAGTTGGCGTTGAGCACCGCGTCTTCGGTCGTCTGCCGCAGTCCCTCCGGCCCATTCGCCATGATGTACGCCAGCGCGCGCACGTGCATGCCGAAGTTTCCGTAGAACGCTCGCACCCGGCCGATCGCCCGCGGACGCTCATAGTCAAAACCCAAAGCGCCGTCCGGTTTCTCGACCACGACCGGCACCGGCAGGAACGGCTCCAGGATGCTCTTGCAAGCCACCGGGCCCGACCCCGGCCCGCCGCCGCCATGCGGCGTGGAAAACGTCTTGTGCAGGTTCAGGTGCATCACGTCCACGCCGAAGTCTCCGGGACGCGTCTTGCCCACCAGCGCGTTCATGTTCGCGCCGTCCATGTACAGCAGCCCGCCCTTGGCATGCATCAGGTCGGCAATCTTGTGGATCTCCTGCTCGAACACGCCCAGCGTGTTCGGATTTGTCAGCATCAGCGCGGCCACATCTTCATTCATCTGCGCCGCCAGCGCCGCCACGTCCACCATGCCCTGCGCATTTGACTTGAGATTTTCGACCGCGTAGCCGGCAATCGCCGCCGTCGCGGGATTCGTGCCGTGCGCCGAGTCGGGAATCAGGATCTTCTTTCGCGGATTTCCTTTTGACTCCAGGTAGGCGCGCGCCAGCAGGATGCCGGTCAGCTCGCCGTGCGCGCCCGCCGCCGGCTGGAGCGTGATCGCGTCCATGCCGGTAATGTCGAGCAGCGCGTCACTGAGCACCTTCAGCACCCGCATCGCGCCCTGCGAAAGCTGCTCCGGCTGATAAGGATGCGCGCCCGCCAGGCCGTCCATCCGCGCCGCCGTCTCATTTACGCGCGCGTTGTACTTCATCGTGCACGACCCCAGCGGATACAGCCCCGTGTCCACGCCGTAGTTCCAGGTCGAAATGCGCGTGAAGTGCCGGATGATCTCGATCTCGCTCACTTCCGGCATCACGCCCAGGTCGGCGCGCGCCGCCGCGCCCAGCACCTCCGCCGCGTCGATCTCCGGCACATCCAGCGGAGGCAGCTTCCACGCCGCTTTTCCCGGCGACGACTTCTCGAAGATCAGCCCTTCGTTCTGCGTGACGTGCGGCCGCGCTTTCTTGATCCGATCAGCCATTCCGCCTTCGTGTCCTTTGTGTCCCGCTGTTGACTTTGACTTTGACTTTGACTTTGACTTTCGGCGGCTCAGCGCCCAACTTCCTGCGGCCTCTCCGCCAGCCGTCGCGCTTTCCCGGCCGCGCCCGCCGCCCGGTCAATCGCCTCGCGCGCCGTCATCTCCGTGCAGCACCACAGCGCCGCGTTGCCCAGCTCCGGATAGAACTTCCGCAGCGGAAATCCGCCGATGATCTTCTCGCGCACCAGCCGCTCATTGAGCGCCTTGGGATCTTCATCCGTCACGACAACGAATTCGTTGAACCGAGGCGCGCCGCCAAACAGCACCTCCGCGCGCTTTCTGAACTCGCCGGCCGCGTAGTGCGCTTTCGCCAGGTTCTGCTTCGCCAGCTCCTTGAGCCCCTCGCGCCCGTACACCGTCATGAAAATGGTCGCCATCAGCGCCACCAGCGCCTGGTTGGTGCAGATGTTGCTCGTCGCCTTCTCGCGCCGTATGTGCTGTTCGCGTGTTGAGAGCGTGAGCACGAACCCGCGCCGCCCCTGCTTGTCGCGCGTCTCACCCACCAGCCGCCCCGGCATCTGCCGCACGAATTTCTCTTTGGTCGCGATCACGCCCGCATACGGACCGCCAAAACCGAGCGGCACGCCGAACGACTGCGCTTCCATGCTCACAATGTCGGCTTCCGCCGGCGGCTTCACGATCCCCAGCGACACCGCTTCGGCGATCGCCACGATCAGCAGCGCGCCGCGGCTGTGCGCCAGCTCAGCCAGCGCCGCCACGTCCTCGATGGTTCCGAAGAAGTTCGGCGACTGGATCAGCACGCACGCCGTGTCGTCGGTGATCGCCGCCGCCAGCTTCTTCGCGTCCACGCGACCGTCGGCGCCGAAGCCGGCCTCGCGCCACGGCATGCCCTGGTGCTTCGCGTACGTGCCCAGCACCTCGCGATACTCCGGATGCACGCTGCGCGCCACCACCGCCGAGCTGCGCCCGGTCACGCGCACCGCCATCATCACCGCTTCGGCCGCCGCGGTTGAGCCGTCGTACATGGAAGCGTTCGCCACCTCCATGCCGGTCAGCTCGCAGATCATCGTCTGGAATTCGAAGATCGCCTGCAGCGTTCCCTGCGCGATCTCCGCCTGGTAGGGCGTATAGGCGGTGAAGAACTCGCCGCGCGACACCAGCGCGTCAATCACCACCGGCCGGTAGTGGTTGTACGCGCCTGCGCCGAGAAAACTGGCGTAGCCCAGCGCGTTCTCCTGCGAGCGCTGCCGGAACCACTCCACGATCTCCGACTCGGCCATCGAACGCGGGACCTTGAGGTCGCGCTTCAGCCGATACTCGGCCGGAATCGGCGCAAACAGCTCTTCGATTGTGCCGCAGCCGATCTCGCGCAGCATCTCGGCGCGTTCAGCAGGACTCTTGGGTAGATAACGCATTCGCCTCAATTCGCAATTGGCACTTAGCGCTTGGCATTTCACCCTCGGGGCCCTTGCCGCGCGGAACAAAGCCCCCCGCGTGCCCCGCTCAAGCCCTCTTTGGGCTTGAGCGGGTGAACGGCCGGACCATCACGACCTTCCACGGCCAAATGCTAAGTGCTGAGTGCCCAGTGGCGGACCACCACTACTTCTCTTCCGCCACAAACTTCTCGTAATCCGCCGCGCTCAGCAACCCGTCGGCCTCTTTCGGATCTTTCAGCGCGACCTTGATCATCCACGCGCCGTGCGCATCGGAGTTGATCTTCTCCGGCGACGTGGCCAGCGCCTCGTTCACCGCCGTCACCGTGCCCGACACCGGCGCGTACAGCTCCGACACCGCCTTCACCGACTCCACCGTGCCGAAGCTCTTGCCCGCCGTCACCTCGGCGCCGACCTTCGGCAGCTCGACGAACACAATGTCGCCCAGCGAATGCTGGGCGTAGTCGGTGATGCCGATCGTGCCCGTGTCGCCGGCCGTCTCGACCCACTCGTGTTCTTTCGTGTACTTGTACTTCGCCGGATACGACGCCATCTGCGTCCTCGCTTATGCCTTCTTTGGCTTTTTGTAAAACGGCGTGGGAACAACCTTGGCGCAGACCGCAATGCCGCGAATCTCGACCTTAACGTCCGATCCGATCTCGGAAAGCTGCGGCGGCACATAGGCCAGGGCAATGTTTTTCTTTAAATAAGGGGAATGTGAACCGCTCGTAACATGACCAACGCGATTCCCTGAAGAATCGAGCACCGGATACCCGTCCCGCGCGATCCCCCGCTCGGTCATCTCCAGCCCCACCAGCTTCCGCTTCAGTCCCGGTTCGCGCGCCTTGACCAGTGAATCTTTCCCGATGAACTCCGCCTTCTCCAGCTTGCAGAAGCGGTCCAGCCCCGCTTCCCACACGTTGATCTCCTCGGAAATCTCGTGTCCGTAGAGCGGCAGCCGCGCTTCCAGGCGCAGCGTGTTGCGCGCGCCCAGCCCGCACGGCAGGATGCCGAACTCGCGCCCCGCCTCCAGCGCTTTCTTCCATACCATCGCGCTCGTTTCGGGATCGGACGGGATGTAGATCTCGAATCCGTCTTCGCCCGTGTAGCCGGTGCGCGCAATCATCACCTCCGCGATCCCGCACACCGTGCCGAACGTGAACGTGTACGGCTTCAGTGACGCCAGCGGCGCGTCCGTCAGCTTTTGCAGCGTCGCTTCCGCCTTCGGCCCCTGGATGGCGAGCTGCGTGTACTTGTCGCCCTCGTCGGTTACGCGCGCGTCGAAGCCGCGCACCGCCTCGCGCGCCCAGTGGAAGTCCTTCTCGCGCGTGCCGGCGTTGATCACGATCAGGTAATCGTTGTCGCGCACCTTGTGCACGATCACGTCGTCCACGAACGTGCCCTGCGGATACAGCATCGCCGAGTATTGCGCCTTGCCGTCCACCAGCAGCCCCGCGTCATTCATCGTGGCGTGCTGCACCGCCCCGAGCGCCTGCGGCCCTGCAATCCGCAAATCGCCCATGTGCGAGACGTCGAACAGTCCCACACCCGTGCGCACCGCCATGTGCTCGTTGATCAGCCCCGCCGGACGGCCTTCAAACGCCGGATACTCGACCGGCATGTCCCATCCGCCGAAGTCCACCATCTTGGCGCCCATCGCGCGATGCAACGCGTTCAGCGCGGTCTTGCGCAGGGCGGATTGCGTGGCTTCGACAGACATGAACAGAAAAACAAGAAGGACCTGTTACGGTATCACGCGCTTTTTTCAGCGGTCAAACGCGGAAAAACCGCAGTTAGCACTTGGCATTTGGCATTTGGCCCTTCAGCACGGACCTCGACGGCCAAATGCTAATTGCTAAGTGCTAAAGGCCGTTTCCCTCGAAACTCGAACCTGCTAGAGTTCCGCGCATGGCCGACCCGTTCATCTGCCTGCAGTGCGACGAGACCGAAGACAAGTGCAAATGCGACAAGTACTGCTGCCTCTGCCAGGGCGAGCACCAGGTCCGCCTCGTCCAGGACGGCAACTACTATTGCCTCGAATGCCGCGAGGCCTGCGACTTCCAGGCCCAGGTCTGACAATCAGTTTCGAGTTTCCCGTTTCACGTTCCCGCGCGATTTTGAAACTCGAAACCTGCAACTCGGAAACTTCGCCCCGGCTGCTCAATCAGACGACCACCGTCTCCTGATACTCCCCAAACACCTTCCTCAGCGCATCGCTGATCTCGCCGACCGTGGCATACGCTTCCACCGCCGCAATGATGCGCGGCATCAGGTTCTCGCCCGACCTCGCCGCGTCTTCCACGCCCGCCAGCGCCGCCGACCACGCCTTGGCATCCCGGCGCGCGCGCAGCGCCCGCACGCGCTCAACCTGCCGCCGCTCCAGGTCTTCGTCAATGCGCTGGATCGGGATCGCCTTCTCGTCCTCCAGCGTAAATCGGTTCACGCCGACCACCACCTGCTCCAGCCGGTCGATCTTCTGCTGATACTCGTAGGCGGCGTTCTGGATCTCGGCCTGCACATACCCGCGCTCGATCGCCTTCAGCATCCCGCCCATCGCCTCGATCTTGTCCAGGTACTCCTGCGCTCCGCGCTCCACCTCGCCGGTCAGCGACTCGACGTAGTACGACCCCGCCAGCGGGTCCACCGTGTTCGGTGCGCCCGACTCATACGCCACGATCTGCTGCGTGCGCAGCGCCACCCGCGCCGCCTGCTCGGTCGGCAGCGACAGCGCCTCGTCGTAGCTGTTGGTGTGCAGCGACTGCGTGCCGCCCAGCACCGCCGCCATCGCCTGCAGCGCCGTCCGGACAATGTTGTTCTCCGGCTGCTGCGCCGTCAGCGTCGAGCCCGCCGTCTGCGTGTGGAAGCGCAGCATCCACGACCGCGGACTCTTCGCCCGGAACCGCTCGCGCATGATGCGCGCCCACAGCCGGCGCGCCGCGCGGAACTTGGCCACTTCTTCGAAAAAATTGTTGTGGCAGTTGAAGAAAAAGCTCAGACGCGGCGCGAACGCATCCACGTCGAGCCCCGCCTCCATCGCCGCCTGCACATACGTCATGCCGTTGGCCAGCGTGAACGCCACTTCCTGCACGGCGGTCGACCCTGCCTCGCGCATGTGGTAGCCGGAAATCGAGATCGTGTTCCACTCCGGCGCCTCGCGGTTCGCGTACGCGAAAATGTCGGTCACGATCCGCATCGCCTGCCGCGGCGGATAGATATAGGTCCCGCGCGCGATGTACTCCTTCAGGATGTCGTTCTGCACCGTGCCCGACAGCTTGCGGACATTCGCGCCCGCCCGCTTCGCCACCGCCACGTACAGCGCCAGCAGGATCGCCGCCGTCGCGTTGATCGTCATCGAGGTGGAGATCTTCTCCAGGTCGATGCCGTCGAACAGCCTCTGCATGTCTTCGATGGAGTCAATCGCCACGCCCACCTTGCCCACTTCTCCCGCCGCCATCGCGTGGTCCGAGTCCATGCCGATCTGCGTCGGCAGATCGAAGGCCACGCTCAGGCCCATGGTGCCGTGCCCCAGCAGGTACTTGTACCGCTTGTTCGACTCCTCGGCGTCGCCCATGCCGGCGTACTGCCGCATGGTCCACAGCCGCCCGCGATACATCGTCGCCTGAATGCCGCGCGTGAACGGATACTCTCCCGGATACCCAACATCGCGCTCGTAGTCCCATTCCGCCAGATCAGCAGGCGTATATAGAGGACGCGTCGCCTCGCCCGCCCCGGCCTCCGGCGCCGCCATCGCTTCCGCGTTCCTGGTTTTCTCAGCCATGAAGAATCGGCGCCCGGCTCTCAGCGCCTGGCGCTTGGCGTTTGGCGCGTGGCGTTTGGCCCATGCACCGATCCCGTTGACGGCCAAATGCTGCTTGCCAGGCGCTCATTGCGTTGTTGCGAACGACCAACGACTAACGACGCGTCTTCCTCGACCTCCAGAACGAACTCACCGCAAACCAGCCGAACATCCCCGTGAAGCCCAGCGCCAGCAGCGCGCGTCCCGGCCCCATGCGGCCCGCCGTCCACGCCTGGTACTCGCGCCAGGCGGCGAAGCCGCCGACCACGGCGAACACCGCGAACACGAACCCGGTCACCTCCAGCCAGAGGACCTGCAGCGCGCGGCTCACCGCCACGAGCGTGGCCTGCGCGCCTGAGGCAAGCGCCGCCACGATTCGCCCCTGGCGCGTCCTTCCCGCCACCCGCGCCAGGGCTGCCGCTCGCATGCCCCATTTTGCCGCGTTCGAGGCCTCGGAGGGTTCGGTCACGTGCTGATTGTAAACCCCGCTTTCCGCTCCTTCCCGCGAAACTCGTCGCCGCGCAACCGCATCCAATTGGTATAGCGAAGCAGCGTTCGGCCTTATAGAATGACGGAATTCCAGGGTCGAATCTGGGCCGTGCCTGTCCGGCAGTAGGGGGAGCACACCGTGAACCAGCAGCTGAAGCAGCTCATGAAGGAACTGGGAGAGGCCATCAACGAGTCGCTCTCTGAATCGGAACAGATTGCCGAAGTCATCTCCAGGATCAAGGCCGGCGGATACGACGTCTTCCTCGTCCTTGAAGCCACCATCGGCTTCAACAAGCGCGACGAGCAGCAGGCGCCCGCGGCCGTGGCCAGCGCCACCCGCGGCGGCAATCCCGAGTTCAAGGTCAACGCCCAGGACCTGAAATTCCTCAAGTCGCTGCGCATCAAGCTCGACGGCGAATAACCGCGCCGCAACCCAACTATCGTGAGGAGCAGCCGCGAGCTGCTCCTTTTTCAGTTCAGTCCAACGGCGCGTCGGCAGGTTTTTGCGACCATCATCACTCTGCTGCATCTAAGCCAGGCATTCCAACAGCCGGCCTTCTACAATCAACTGTTTCCCCAGACCCCCAGAGAGCGAGAATGGCGAAACCGATTCTGTTAAGCGTTGATGACGATTCAGACGTGCTGCGCGCCATCGAGCGCGATCTCCGCTCGCAATACGGCCGCGACTACCGCGTCATCAGCAGCGACTCCCCGGAAAGCGCGCTCAACCTGCTGCGCCAGCTCAAACTCCGCAACGACCGCGTGGCCCTCCTGCTCGCCGACCAGCGCATGCCCATGATGGACGGCGTCGGCTTCCTCCAGCAGGCGCGCCAGATTTATCCCGAGGCCAAGCGCGCCCTGCTCACCGCCTACGCCGACACCACCGCGGCCATCAGCGCCATCAACGAAGCCAACATCAACTACTTTTTCATGAAGCCGTGGGACCCGCCGGCGCTGCACCTGTATCCGCAGCTCGACGACATGCTCGATGACTGGAAGGCCTCCTCTCCGCCGAGCTTTGAGGGCATCCGCGTGCTCGGCACCCGCTGGTCGCCGCGATGTTATGAGCTGCGCGAGTTTCTCGCCCGCAACCGCGTTCCCTACCAGTGGATCGACGTTGAGACCTCCGCCAACGATCCGGAAACACGCCAGCTCCTCAACTCCCTCGGTCCGGAGGCGTCCGAGCTCCCGGTCGTGCTCTTTCCTGACGGCACCAGGCTGCTCGAAACGCTTCCCGCCGCCATTGCCGAGAAAGTCGGCCTGCGCACCCGCGCGCAAACCAGCTTCTACGACCTGGCCATCGTTGGCGGCGGACCCGCCGGCCTTGCGGCCGCCGTTTACGGCGCCTCCGAGGGCCTCAAAACGGTGATGATCGAGCGCGAAGCGCCCGGCGGACAGGCCGGCATGAGCGCGCGCATCGAAAACTATCTCGGCTTCCCCGTCGGACTCAGCGGCGCCGACCTGGCGCGCCGCGCCGTCGTCCAGGCCGAGCGCTTCGGCGTCGAAATCCTCTCCCCCCAGGAAGCGGTCGGCGTGCGCGTCGAAGACCCCTATCGCTTCATCAGGCTCGCCGACGGCAGCGAGATCTCCTGCCACGCGCTCATGATCGCCGCCGGCGTCCAGTGGCGCCGCCTCGACGCGCCCGGCGTCGATCGCCTGCAGGGCGCGGGCGTGTACTACGGCGGCGGCGCCACCGAAGCCATCTCCTGCAAGGACGAAATCGTCTACGTCATCGGCGGCGCCAACTCCGCCGGACAGGCCGCGCTCAACTTCGCCAAGTACGCCGAGCGCGTCGTCATGCTGGTGCGCGGCCCCTCGCTGGCCGCCACCATGTCGCAGTACCTGATCGACCAGGTGAAGAGCGAGCCCAAAATCCAGCTCTGGACCCATGCCAGCGTCCAGCAGGTCCACGGCGAGACGCGCCTGGAAGAAATTTCGGTGCTCTGCTCCGACAGCAACAAGGTCGAGCGCGTGCCCGCCAACGCCATGTTCATCTTCATCGGCGCTCTGCCGCGCACCGATTGGCTTCAAGGCGTCGTGGAAAGAGACGACCGCGGCTTCATCCTCACCGGGCCCGATCTGCTTCGCTCCGGCGACCGCCCCAAGGGCTGGACGCTCGACCGCGATCCCTATCTGCTCGAGACCAACGTTCCCGGCATGTTCGCCGTCGGCGACGTGCGCCACGGCTCGGTCAAGCGCGTGGCCTCAGGCGTAGGCGAAGGCTCGGTTGCCGTGCAATTCATCCATCAGTACCTGAGCAAGGTGTGAATGGAGCAGTTCGAGCATCCAGTTTCCAGTTTCGAGTGGCCGGACTTGATTGGAACATCCCCTCAGGGTCGGGCCTGGTGAAACTGAAACTCGAAACTTGAAACTCGAAACTTGAGTGAACATGGTCACCAAAGACGAACTCCGCAGCGTTCCCGCCTTCAACGATCTCCCCGACGACGTGCTCGACTGGTTCCTCGCCAGCGCGCGCGAGCGCACCTTCGCCGCCGGTGAAGTTTACTGGCGTCCGGGCGAGCCCATTGACCACATGATCGTCATCCTCAACGGCCAGGTGGAGGCCCGCGGCGATATTGGCGGCGAACTCATGTCGATCGGCTTCGGCACCGGCCAGATCAGCGGCGCGCTCCCCTTCTCGCGCCTGCAGCAATCGGTCGTGACCGGCCGCGCCCTGGTCCCGACCCGCGTCCTGGAGTTCCCCTCCGCCCTCTTTCCCGAGCTCACGCAGCGCTCGCCCCTGCTCACCCAGCGCCTGGTCAACATCATGTCCGACCGCATCCGCGAGTTCACGCGCATGGAGCAGCAGCGCGACCGCCTCGTCGGACTCGGCAAGCTCTCCGCCGGCCTCGCCCACGAACTGAACAACCCCGCTTCTGCGGCCACGCGCGCCGCCTCGCAGCTTCGCGAGATGCTCTTCCGCATCCGCAACGTGAGCCACGAACTCGGCCGCCGCGAACTCACCCAGGAGCAGAAGTGCCAGATCGAGAACCTGGAGAACACGCTCATGCAGAGCGAGCCGCCGCCGCCCGATCCGCTCTCCATGAGCGCGCTGGAAGACGAGCTTGACTGCATCCTGCGCAGCCACGGCCACGACGAACTCTGGCAGATGGCCGGCGACCTCGCCCGCCGCGACGTGAAGCCCGAGGTGCTCGAATCGCTCTACGCCTCGCTCGGCCCGGACACCGCCAAGGCCGCGCTCGTCCGCATCGCTTCGCTGACTCAAGTGGCCGACCTGCTCCGCGAAATCGAAAGCGCCACCGGCCGCATCTCCGAACTGGTCCGCGCCATGAAGGACTACACCTACATGGACCAGACCCCGGTGCAGAACGTGGACATCGTCAGGAGCATCGAGACCACGCTCACCATCATGAACCACAAGCTCAAGAAGGGCGTCACCGTGAAGCGCGAGTATTCCAAAGACGGCCGTCTCTCGGTCGACTCCTTCGGCAGCGAACTCAACCAGGTCTGGACCAACCTCATCGACAACGCCATCGCCGCCATGGCCGGCAAAGGCGAGCTCCGCATCCGCGCCTGGCGCGACGAAAAGTGCGTCTTCGTCGAGATCGGCGACAACGGCGCCGGCATCCCCCCGCAAAACCTCTCGCGCATCTTCGAACCGTTTTTCACCACGAAAGCAGTCGGCGAAGGCACCGGCCTCGGCCTCGACACCGTCCAGCGCATCGTCCGCAAACACCGCGGCGGCGTCAGCGTGACGTCGAAGCCCGGAGACACCAGGTTCACCGTGAGCCTGCCGGTGGCGGGCGCTCAATAGGGCCGTGCGGCGCAGACGCCCTCGTCGGCCGGGTGCCCCATCCTTTCCTCCGCGCTTTCTGCCGGGTGCCCCATCCTTTCCTCCGCGCCTTTTGCGGAGCAAAGGTGGGAGCTGGCCACCACTAAATTCCTGTCAAGCCCCACTCGCACTTAAATTTCGCGCAACCCTCTCTAGACACTCACACTAAATTCTTTCCGCGCCTTCCCATTTTCCCCATCGAAACTGTTAAGCTGGAAGCAAGGCGTGCTGTGTCTCACCGGCGCAGCGCGCCTCAGTTTCTCCGGCCACCGCTCTTTGACAATCAAACGAGGTCAAACCTTGCGCTAAGTCCTTGTGTCGCCCGTATTTGCCTCTAACTCCTTTAGATCGCCTGTATCAGCGGGAATTTCTCGCTACAGTGATGATTCTTAAACACCCCAGGGGGTGGGGGGATACCCACGGCCGCCGAAAAACAAGTTGCCTTGTCCTCCCGCATCTGGGAGAACAAGGCGTTCGATGGTGCCCCAGGTTCGCGCCGCGCTTTTCGGCGCTAACGTGGGAATCGGTGGAAGCACCGGGCCCGGTAGGCCAGGGCTTCAGCCCTGGACGCGAGTGGAACGAGCGCCCGGTGGACCACCGCGGCATAATGGCCGCGGGGCTTCAGCCCCGGCGTCGGGATCAGAAGCCGCGCCGAATGTCAGGTCATGGTCATCGGATCCAATGGCCCGATGCCCCGATGGCCCGATATTCAATCAAGACCATGGACTCCGTCCGGCTCGACAAGTGGCTCTGGGCCGCGCGCTTCTTCAAGACGCGGGCGCTGGCGGCGCGCGCCTGCGCACTGGGGCGCGTCCTGGCGAATGGCCAGCCGGCCAAGCCCGCGCGCGAGGTCCGCGCTGGCGACATGCTGCGCGTCACCAGCGACAGCGGAGAGTTCGAAGTCGAGGTGCTGCTGCTGAGCGCGGTGCGCGGCCCCGCTTCCCTCGCGCAGACGCTCTACCGCGAGACCGAAGCCAGCCGCCAGCTGCGCGCCAAGCTCGCCGCCGAGCGCAAGGCGATGCAGCAGTTTGAGCAGTTGCCCGCCGGCCGCCCGTCGAAGCGCGACCGCCGCAGGATGATTCAGTTTCGCGGCAGGGGCTGAAGGCGCGCCGCTGCTGCTTTTTCCGCCTTAGGCGATTCTCTTTTCGACGGCTACGCCGTCACGTAGCGGCCCGCGTCAATCACCTTCGACGCGATCTCCTGGCGCAGGCCGATGACGTTGGCCGGCTCGTGCTTGCCGAGGCGGCGCAGAATCGCGAGCTGTGTGCGCAGCACGTCGCCTTCGGCGACGGCGGCGATGACGCGCTTGGAGGCTGCCTCAATCTTCGCCATCGCGCCGTCGAGATAGACCTGCGTCATCTTCGCGGCGTGCGCGGCCGCCGCCTCGCCCTGGCGCGCCATGAGTTTCTGCGCGCGCAGCACGCACGACTCCATCGCGTACGCCTCGATGAGCACGTCGGCCAGCGCCGCCAGGATCTCCTGCTGGTCGGCGAGCGCGGTCATGTACTTCTGCGAGGCGGCGCCGGCGGCGAACAGTCCGATCTTCTTCGCGGCCGCGACCATCTTGCGCGCGGCGGCGAGCGGCGCGCCGTCGTCTTCGCTCAGCGACGGGCCGGCCATCACTTCGTCCATGATGCGTTTGATGGCTGCCATGAGCGGGAGCTGCCCGGTCATGGCGCGCTTGAGCAGAAAGCCGGTGGTGATGAGCCGGTTGATTTCGTTCGTGCCCTCGAAGATGCGGTTCACGCGCGAATCGCGATAAGCGCGCTCGGCCGGATACTCTTCGACGAAGCCGTAGCCGCCGTAGATTTGCACGACCTCGTCGACCACGCGGTCGAGGAACTCCGAGCCCCAGACCTTGATCATGGAGCACTCGACGGCGTACTCCTCGATGGCCTTGCAAACCTGCCTGGCGGCTTCGGGGCTGGACTTGTCGACTTCGGCGAGCGCCGCGTCCATCATGCCGACGGTGCGATACACCATGGCTTCGCCGGCCCACACGCCGACCGCCATCTCGGCAATTTTTTCGCGGATGAGGCCGAAGTCTGCGATGGTCTTGCCGAAGGCCTTGCGCTGTTTGGCATAGGCAATGGCATTCGCCAGCGAGTTGCGCGCGCCGCCCACGCACGCCGCGCCCAGCTTGAAGCGGCCCACGTTGAGGATGTTGAAGGCGATCACGTGTCCTTTGCCGATTTCGCCCAGGACATTTTCCGCCGGGACCTTACAGTCGTTCAGGATCAATGGACATGTGGACGAGCCGCGAATGCCCATCTTGTGCTCTTCGGCGCCGACGGCGAACCCGGGAAACGACTTTTCGACCAGGAAGGCCGTGAACTTTTCGCCGTCCACTTTGGCAAAGACGGTGAACAGGTCGGCGAACGACGCGTTGGTGATCCACATCTTCTCGCCGTTCAGCACGTAGTGCTTGCCGTCGGCGCTCAGCTCGGCGCGCGCCCGGCAGTTAAGCGCGTCAGATCCGGAAGAAGATTCCGAGAGCGCGTAGGCGCCGATCATTTCGCCCGAGGCGAGCCTGGGCAGGTACTTTTTCTTCTGCTCCTCGGTGCCGAAGTACACGATGGGCAGCGTGCCGATGCCGACGTGTCCGCCGAAACTGACGCTGAAGCTGCCCGACTTGGCGATGCGGTCGGCGATGATGCAGGAGGAGACCTTGTCCATGTCGGCGCCGCCGTAGGCTTCAGGGACGTCGACGGAAGTCAGTCCGAGGTCGCTGGCCTTCTTGAGCAGCTCGCGCGTCACGGCGAATTCCTTGCGCTCGATCTTCTCGACCACCGGAAGAATTTCGTTGGTGGCGAATTCTTCCGCGGTCTGCGCGATGAGCTGGTGCTGCTCGTTGAAGTCCTCGGGCGTGAACACGTCGTCGGGCTTGTGGTCTTCGATGAGGAAGCTGCCGCCTGCAAGCTTCGTCTTGGGGACTGCCGTTGCCGTGGCCATGTTCGCTCCAAACAAACGTCAAACCGCAGGGGACGCGGAGGACGCAGAGGATGCTGGTTCAAATTGGTTCACCACGCGCCAGATTCCTTCGCGTAGGTGAACAACGTTGAAATTGAGAATGAGACCCAGTGTCTTACCGGAAAGCCGCAGATATGAAAGCAATTGAACCTTGTGAATCGGCGCGAGCTTTTCGATCGCTTTGAGCTCGACGATAACTGAGTCTTCCACCGCCAAATCCATTCTGTAAGCCCCGTCGGGCTTCATGGAGCCGTAGACAATCGGAGCAGCTACTTCTTCCTGAACCTTGAGGCCGCGTTGCCGCAACTCATAAGCAAGGCATGCGCGATAAATATGTTCCAGCAGATCTGGGCCAAGCGCGGAATGGACCTTCCTGGCTGCGTCGATCACAACGCCGCTGATCTGATTGAGCTCCAACGTTCTCTATCCTCTGCGTCCTCGGCGTCCTCTGCGGTTTGCCTATTGCATATTCTCAAAAATACCAGCGGCGCCCATGCCGCCGCCGATGCACATCGTGACCAGGCCGTAGCGCGCGTTGCGGCGCTTGAGTTCGCGCAGGATCGTCGCCGTCAGCTTCGCGCCGGTGCAGCCCAGCGGATGGCCCAGCGCGACCGCGCCGCCGTTCACGTTCACGCGCTCGGGATCGAGCCCCGCTTCCTTGATCACGCCGAGCGCCTGCGCGGCGAAGGCTTCGTTGAGCTCGATGACGTCGATGTCGGCAAGCTTAAGGCCCGCGAGCTTGAGCGCTTTCGGGATGGCGTACACCGGACCGAGTCCCATTTCTTCCGGCTTGTAGCCCGCGGTGGCGAAGGCGACGTAGCGCGCCAGGGGCTTGATGCCGAGCTGCTGCGCGCGGTCAGCCGACATGACGACCGCGGCGGCGGCGCCGTCGGACATTTGTGACGAATTGCCGGCGGTGACTTGTCCTGTGGCGTGGAAGGCAGGCTTGAGCGCGGCGAGGGCCTGGATGGAAGTGTCGGCGCGCGGGCCTTCGTCCATCTTGAAGACGATCTCGGTGCGCTTGGGCTTGCCGCCGTTCGGCGTGGTGAAGCTGACCGGCACGGGAACGAGCTCGTCGTCGAACTTGCCGGCGGCGATGGCCGCGACGGCCTTCTGGTGGCTGCGCAGGGAGAATTCGTCGGCCTGGTCGCGCGTGATGCCCAGCCGCCTGGCAACGCGCTCGGCGGTGAGGCCCATGGAGAGATACGAGTCGGGATAGTTGGCCACCAGCCACGGATTGGCGGAGAACTTGTTGCCGCTCATCGGCACCATGGACATGCTCTCGGTGCCGCCGGCGACGATGACTTCCGCGCCGCCCGAACCGATGCGCTCGGCGGCGAGCGCGATGGATTGCAGCCCCGAGGAGCAGAAGCGGTTGATGGTCATGGCCGAGACTTCGATCGGCAATCCGGCGCGCAGCGAGGCGATGCGGGCCACATTCATTCCCTGCTCGCCCTCGGGCATGGCGCAGCCGAGGATCACGTCTTCGATCTCGCGCGGCTCGAGCTGCGGCACGCGCTCGAGCGCGCCCTTGATGGCGATGGCCGCAAGGTCGTCGGGACGCGTGGCGCGCAGCGTGCCCTTGAATGCTTTGCCGACCGGTGTGCGAACGGAACTGGCGATGACTACGTCACGCATACGACACCTGCTGTTGGCTCTTAGCTGTTAGCTTTTGGCTTGGACCCGAACACGAACAAATGATACGAGCTGCAGCGGCCCACAGGAGCACATTTGCAAGCGCCCTCGCAGCAATGAATATTGGAAACGGAGTTCGCGAAAATGTGGCACTGTGAATACCACCGGTCGCCATGTAAGCGGCAAGAAGGCCAGGCGTCAGTAGCCGCTGCCTGGAAACAATTCCCATAGCGCGAGTCCAACCACGGTTACGGCAACGCCAACCAACAAGGCTGAGATTGCCGGCCTCTGACCATGCTCTAGTTCCTCAGCGTCTTCCCCGTCTTCAACGTGTACTGAATGCGTTCCTGCGTTTTGCGCTCGCCGCAGAGCGATTTGAACGCCTCGCGCTCGAGGTCAAGGATGTACTGCTCGCTCACGGGCGTGCCGGGCGAGACGGCGCCGCCGCAGAGCGCTTCGGCAATCCTGGTCGCGATCTTGACCTCGTGGTCGCTGATGAATTCGCCCTGCCTCATTAGATGGATTCCCAGCTTCATGGTTGCGAGCACGCTTTCGCCGGGCGCGGGGATGTCGGTGCGCGGCTGCGGAGGCTCATAGCCGGCGCGGGCGAGTTCGAGCGCGCGGGCCTTGGCGTCGGAGAGCAGGCGCTCGCGGTTCATGGTGACGCGGTCGGCGCCGGAGAGGAAGCCGAGCGAGCGGGCTTCGGATGCGGACGTTGAGACCTTGGCCATCGCAATGGTTTCAAACACCCGGCGCAGGGCTTCGAACTGCTCAACGGATTCGGACTTGCCGTCGCGGCGGACTTGCGCGGCGCTGTCGAGCGCGCGCAGCAGCATCTCCTTGCAGCCGCCGCCTCCGGGCAGCAGCCCGACACCGGCTTCGACCAGTCCCATGTAGAGCTCGGCGTGCGGCTGGCGCGCGGCGCCGTGCAGGCTGATTTCGCAGCCGCCGCCCAGCGCCATGCCGAAGGGCGCCACGACGACCGGCTTGGGCGAGAACTTGATGGCCTGCGTCATGCCCTGGAAGCTGCGGACCATCATGTCCACTTCGTCCCAGTCTTCTTCCTGCACGGACATGAGCAGCAGCATGACGTTGGCGCCGACGGAGAAGTTGGCAGCGTCGTTGGTGATGACGAACGCGTCGAAGGCGTCGCCGGGGCCGCCGGGCTTGAGCGACTGGGTGACGAGCTGAATGATGTCGCCGCCGAGCGCGTTCATCTTGGAATGAAATTCGAGGCAGGCGACGCCGTCGCCGAGGTCCACCAGCGATGCGCCGGCGTTCTTGCGGACGACCTTCGTTCCGGATTGCTTCGCGATCGCGACCGACCACACGCCGTCGGGCGCGGAAACCGGCTTGCGGGTGAGGCTTGCGAGGTCAAAAAACGTCCGGCCGCTGGGGGCGCTTGGCGCGGGCTCGTACCAGCTCTGCTGGCTGGCGCCGAGGAGGATCTCAGCGTTTTCGGCGACGGGACGTCCTTCGGCGCGCATGCGCGTGACGGTGGCGGAGACGCCGGCGGCGTCCCAGAGCTCGAACGGGCCGAGCTCCCAGTTGAAGCCGAGGCGCATGGCGCGGTCAATCTCGACGACGGTGTCGGAAATTTCCGGAATGCGGTTGGCGGCGTAGGTCCAGAGGTCGGCGAGCGCGGACCAGAGAAAGGCTGATTCTTTGCCCTTGCCGGTCGCGAGCAGCATCTTCAGGCGCTCGGCGGGGTTCTCGACGTTCTTCGCCATGTCGAGCAGGGCGAATTTCGGCTTCTGGCGCGGGCGGTACTCGAGCGTCTTCCAGTCGAGCGCAAGGCGGTCCTGGCCTTCGGGCGCACCCTTCACCCGCTTGTAGAAGCCGACCCCGGTTTTGTCGCCCAGCCACTTGCGGTTGAGCATCTCCTGGACGAAGTCAGGGACTTTCAAATCGCTGCGCTCGTCGCGCGCGTTCTGGGTGAGGTTCTTGACGACGGAGACAAGGACGTCGAGGCCGACAAGGTCGATGGTGCGGAAAGTCGCGGAGCGCGGCCAGCCGACGGCGGGGCCGGTGAGCGCGTCGACCTCTTCGATGGTGAGGTCGAGCTCCTGCATGAGGCGCATCACGTTGAGCACGCTGAAGGTGCCGATGCGGTTGCCGATGAAGTTGGGCGTGTCCTTGGCGGTGACGATGCCCTTGCCCAGCTCGACGTCGCAGAAGCGCGCGACGGCCTCGAGGGCGGCGCGGTCGGAATCGGGCGTGGGAACCAGCTCGAGCAACCGCATGTAGCGCGGCGGATTGAAGAAGTGCGTGCCGAACCAGTGGCGGCGGAAGTCGTCGGAAAAACCCTCCGCGATCTTCGCTACAGGAAGCCCGCTGGTGTTGGTGGTGACGATCGTGCCCGGCTTGCGCACGGCCTCGACTTTGCGCAGCAAGCCGCGCTTGAGGTCGAGATTCTCGACGACGGCTTCGATGATCCAGTCCACGCCGGAAAGCTGGGCGAGGTCGTCTTCGAAGTTGCCGACGCGGACCAGGCGGGCGAGCGAAGGATCGAAAAACGCCGCGGGCTTGGACTTGCGGGCGGCGTCGAGGCCGGCGGCGGCGATCTGGTTGCGGGACTTCGCGTCAGCGTTGGCCGGAACGATATCAAGCAGCAGCGTGGGCACGCCGGCGTTGGCCATGTGGGCGGCGATGCGTGCGCCCATGGTGCCGGCGCCGAGGACTGCGACCTTATGAATGCGCTTCACAGCGGCAGATTGTAACGGGCTTCGCCGTGTGGCGGTGGCAGAGCCGAGGTCGGTCATTGGTCCGCCTCCCGGGCGCGCGACTCCTCAACGGCTGGCCGGAATGAAGGGCGCGCAGCGTATTGATGTGGGGTGAGGATGGCACGCCGCGCGCCGGTAGTAATTGGGAAGAGTGTATTGAATGAATGCTCATTCAGTCAACTATCTTGAGCAAGCCCGCCGCGACGGTCGAGTCGAAGGATCCCTACTTCGACCCAGCAGCCGAGGTCGAGCAGGGATGCTTCGACTCCGGCCCGCTTGGGGCGGGCCTCGGCTCAGCATGACGCTCTGAAGGGGCTGCAGAACGTAGAGACATAGCTTGCTAGTCTCCTGTGTGGGTATTGTCGTCATCCTGAGCGAGCGCGAAGCGCGAGTCGAAGGATCCCTACTTCGACCCAGCAGCCGAGGTCGAGCAGGGATGCTTCGACTCCGGCCCGCTGGGGCGGGCCTCCGCTCACATGACGCTCTGAAGGGTTGCGTTACGAAGGATGGAAGGACCCAAACCGACCGCCGTGGCGCGCGGCGTCGCAGCCACGCGCGAGAGTCGGCGCGCACATCGTTTTCACCGGAGCGCAAGGGCGACTACGAGAAGAGCCTCGCCAGGAAGAAGGCGGCGCCGGCGGCGAGGCCGCCGACGAGCAGCGTCTGCCAGGCGCCGCGCAGCGAGCCGGTCTGGCTGACGCGTCCCTTCAGAAATCCGAACGTCGCGAGCGCGAGAGCGGTGACGCCGCTGGAGGTGAACAGGGCGGCGTGCACGTCGTGCATCACGGTGTAGGGCGAGAGGGGAATGATGCCGCCGGCGACGTAGGAACCGGCAATCGTGGCCGCGCTCACGACGGCGCGCTTGGGGTCGGGGCGCTCGAGGCCGAGTTCGAAGCGCATCATGAAGTCCACCCAGTCTTCGTGGCGCTTTTCCAGCGCGCGCACGATGGGATGAATTTCCTCGGGCGTGAGCCCGTAGCCCTCAAAGATTTCCTGCGTCTCGCGGACTTCGTCGGCCCTGCGCTCGCGCACTTCGTACTGCTCGCGGCGTCGCTCACGAACGTAGTGCTCGGCGTCGCTGCGCGCTGCCAAGTATCCGCCGAGACCCATGGCGATGGAGCCGGCGGCGATCTCGGCCAGACCGGCGATAACGATGGTGCGGTTGGCGACCATCGCGCCGCTCAGTCCGGCGGCGAGCGCGAAGGGGACGGTGAGTCCGTCAGACATGCCGATGACGATGTCGCGAACCACCTGGCTGCCGGTGAAATGACGCTCGACGTGCGGTGTGGCGGGCATGGCGGGAAGAAGCTATCACAGAGGCACAGAGAAGAGTTGCCGCTTGGCAACCCTCTGTGACCCTGTGTCCCGGTGGTGGATGTTCGCTACCTCAATTCCGGATGGGCCCGCACGTACTCGATGGCGTTCTTCGCCATGTCGCGCTCGCCGCGATAGCTCAGGAGTCTTGACGCGTCGTCGAGCGGGATCCACTCGGCAGCGGCGACTTCGTGCCGCATCTCGTCAGAGATGTTGCCCAGTTTCCCGTCGCGGTAGAGGAATAGATAGAAGGTGACGATCTTGAAGACGCGTTGGCCGTCGCCCCACGTGCGGCGGTAGACGTACTTGACGTCGCCCAGCTTGCCCACCAGTTCGGCGTCGAGGCCGGTTTCTTCGCGGACCTCGCGCAGCGCGGTCTGTTGCGGGCGCTCGCCGGGATCGACGATGCCCTTGGGCAGGGCGAGGACGCGCGGCTGGCTGGCGTTCGCGGCGTCGCGGCGCGGCTCGATGGCGGCCAGCTGCCACTTGCCGCGAAAGCGGCGCAGCACAACACCACCGGCTGAGAATTCGCGCGCCATGGTCTTGATCGTCAGAACGGGGAGGCCAGTCTGCCCCCGGGCGCGGCATGGGTGCAAGGCCCGGCGGAAAACCACGGCGCAGGGTAATCAGGCGGCGTATCCAAAGTAATGGCCAGATGGCCGCGCAACCAGCAATTCTGGCGCGCCAGGGCGCATCATTGTTGCTGCTGGTTGCATCGAACTAAGGGCAGAGCTTTATGAGCAAACTCGCCCGGCTGGCACGATCGCTGCACGTTTTCGCGGAGAACCTGAAGCGTCCTCCGGTGCTGGCGCCGGCGACTGCGCCATGGCAGCGTCCGCGCGTGGGCGTGGCGCTGGGTGGCGGATTCGCGCGTGGACTCGCCCACCTGGGCGTGATGAAGGTCCTGGAAGACGAGCAAATTCCCATCGATTATGTTGCCGGCACCAGCGTGGGCGCGGTGCTGGGCGCCATGTACGCCAGCGGGGTTTCCGTCCAAGAGATGCTCGAGGTCGCGCACTTGGTGCGCTTCAAAGACTTCGCGCGCTGGACGGTGTCGCGCTTCGGCTTCTGCTCCAACGATCGCATGTCGATCTTCCTGCACAAACTGGTCCGCGTGAAGACGTTCGAAGAGCTGCGGCTGCCGCTGGCGGTGGCCGCGACCGACTTCGTGACCGGCGACGCGGTGGTGTTCCGCTCCGGCCCGCTGGTGGACGCGATACGCGCCAGCTGCGCCTATCCGGGTATGTTCCTGCCGGTGAACATAAACGGACGGCTGCTAGTGGATGGGCTGCTGGCGCATCCGGTACCGAGCGCGCCCCTGCGCGAGATGGGCGCCGACCGCGTGATCGGAATCCACCTGAGCGCGCACTGGGTGAACCTGCGCGGGCCGCGGCATGTGTTCGACGTGATCGGGCAATGCTTCTCCATCGCGCAGGAAAAAATGAGCGGGGTGTGGCGCGCAGCCAGCGACGTGGTGCTGGAGCCCAACGTGGACGGAATTCCTTACGACGCCTTCGAGCGCGCGCCGGAGATGATCCTGGCCGGCGAAGCGGCGGCGCGGGCGGCGCTGCCGCAGATCAGGCAGTGGATCGCGGAACCGGCGGTTGCTGTTGCTCCCGCGCGGCCGAGGACGGCGCCGAGGGTTGAGCCGGCGGTGGGGTAGGGCGCGACCACGCCCTTCGCCCCCGAAAGCTTCGGAGTCTCCCTCCAAACTTGAAGTCATGCTGAGCGGAGGCCCGCCCCAGCGGGCCGGAGTCGAAGCATCCCTACTCGACCTCGGCTGCTGGGTCGAAGTAGGGATCCTTCGACTCGCGCTTCGCGCTCGCTCAGGATGACGACAATACCCACACAGGCGACGTAGCAAGCTATGTCTCTACGTTCTGCAACCCCTTCAGAGCGTCATGCTGAGCGGAGGCCCGCCCCAAGCGGGCCGGAG